>CAYJGA010000117.1:2633-6274 GCA_964369255.1 uncultured Desulfovibrionaceae bacterium | reverse complement strand
CCCCTTTTTTCCCCTTCATACAAAGCGTCGTGATATTTGAGTACCGCATTCATAAATGCACCCTCCAGAATGTCGTTGTGCTTGATTTTTTCTATTCTTTCAGTGAATTTTGCCATGACAGGATCATCCACCGCCTTTCCTGCCACAAAGGCCAAAAACGTGTTCCTGCGTCTATCATCTTCCTTGGCATAGGCGCCGGCATTGAAGAAAAAGAGTTGTCGCCCGTCATCCAGCGCAATGTCTTTGTTTTCTTGGCATATATTCTTAAAATTATAGCAGGGCAAGCCGTATCCAAAGGGGTCGAAGGTGCAGATGAAGATGACAAAGCTCTCCTTTAAGTCTTGATATTTGTCACCTTTTTCCAGCATGTCAAAGTCCATGGCCGCTGGATAGAAACGACTGCGCTTGGCAATGTTCGCTTCTTTTTGTACTTGCATCTCCACATTGTACACTTTATCCCTTTCTCGCACATAGACATCGAAACGCACGCTTTTTGTTTCTTTAAAAATATCAATGGTTTTTTGATATTCAATATATTCAATGCGAGCAACCTTAAAGGGCAACAATATTTCTAACACCTCTTTGCACGTCTCTTCATCCCGCATAAATTGAGAAAAGATGAAGTCATCTGTAATATCAAGTTGTTGCCATCGCTTTCTGGCTCTTTCCAAGATGCTTTCTTTGAGAGCTTCTTCCATTTTCAGACCCCTTTTTCAGAGGGTACGCATTTTTGCCGTAAAGGGCACGATGCTATCATGCACTGCCTCACGCGATTTTTATACTGTACATGCTGCTCATTGCCGCGTGGTCTTGCCTTCTGTGGGCGTGGGCATTTCAAATGGTTCTATGCACTGCCTTCAAAATAAATCTGCATGACTCCCTGTACGAGAGGCCGTCAAAATCAGGCTTTTCCCGTCGATGGCATAAATGAGCAACCAATCGGGCTTGATGTGGCATTCTCTGAAGCCTTGATAGTTCCCCTTGAGTGCGTGGTCGAGATAATGAGCGGGGAGCGTTTCACCGCGCAAGAGGATGTCTATAACCCTCTCAAGTAATGTCATATCCATATGACGTCGTATAAGACGCTTTACGTCCTTTCTGAATTGAGAGGTCGTCTTGAGCTTAAGCATCGTTTTCTATATGTGCGAACAACTCGGCGGCAGAGGCGTATGTTTCTGCGTGCAGTGTTCCATGCATTATCTCCCGTGCCTCTTGGATTGCCGCGACTGTCTCATGGTTATATGGTGGCTCATGGTTATATGGTGGCTGTGGTCGCTCAAAAGGAAGGCCCCCCACGAGCAAGGATTGATGCAAAAAACACTGTATGGCATCCGACACACTCAAGCCACAGCGCGCAAAGAGGGCTTGCGCATCTGCCTTCACCTCCGGTGTGACGCGCACGTTGATATGTGCTGTTTTTGTCATATGGCGCTCTCCTTTCTCTTTTCCTTCTGCGTGCTTGCTTCTTTCATCCCACATGCAGGCGTACAGGCGCACTCCTCACCTCTATTACGATGAAAAATGAATAATCAAATCAGCACTATGGTTATAGGATGCATTGTTGGCATCAAGCGCCGCCTCAATGCCGGCGGTGATGTCGACGCCATCCACTGTAAATGTGTTGTCGGCATAGTCTGTATCCTTGTCAAGCCCTGTGATGGTCACATTGGTCGCATCGCTTGATGCCCTGTGCAGGGCGATGGTGTCATCGTTGTCGGCATTGATGGTAATGCCCCCCTCTGCCGCCGTGCCCACATACACAGTGATGTCGTCCGCGCCGTCGCCGCCTATGATGGTGCCGCCTGTCATGCCCTTACTTTCCCCGCCAACAGTTACTTCATCATCCCCGGCGCCCGCGTTGATGCTGCTCGTGCCGGACATAATCCCCTTAATGATGATAGTATCATTCCCCGTGGCACTTCCGCCTTCAGCAACTAATTCCGTCTCACCAAAAATCAGGCCACCGCTCATATTTCCGTTGATGGTAATTTTATCGTTGCCTTCGACAGAGCCTGTATCGTCAATCTGGTATCCGTCCCCGTAAATTCTGCCACCGAGCATATTGCCATTCACTGTAATGGTGTCATTGCCGAGAGTTGTAACCGCAGCGAAGACGCCGGACACATCGCCGTGGATTTCGCCCGCAATCAAATCTTTCTCAACGATAATTGTGTCATGCCCTTCGCTGTGCACAGTATCGTATGCAGTGTATGCATCCCCAAAAATTCTGACATTTTCGCCGTTGAGGCTGCCGTTCACGGTAATGGTATCACTGCCTGACAGTTGTGTAGTGCCATTGGCCTCGTACACATCCCCATATACCACTCCCGCTGCAACAATATCGTTTGTAATCAAAATGGTGTCATTACCCGCTATGGTTGTATTTTCTGCGCTCCTCACATCCCCAATGACACCCCCAAAGCTCAGAGCATTGATGGTGATGTGGTCGTCACCTGCTTGAAAGTTTGCGCCTGAAACCGTATTCGCGTCACCTGCAATGAGGGGATTTGTCGCTATCAGAGCAGCATTTGTCACGCCTCCGAGAACAATAATTGTGTCATTGCCTGCCACAAAATTTGCTGCTGTTATCGTGTGCGCGTCACCATAGATCGCGCTCGCGCCGTACATAAAGTCATTGACTGTGATGCGATCGGCACCGCCCCCACGGGCGCTGTCTGTCGCAGCGTTTGCGTCCCCATAAACACTGCCGTCGCTGAAACTGTTGATGGTAATCGTATCGTCACCTGCCACAAAATCCGCATGGGATATTGTTTGCGTGTCACCATGAACACCGGTCGCACCAGCATCCAGATCGTTAATACTTATGATGTCGTTTCCGCCTTGACCCGCAGCTGTGCCTGCTGCTGTGCTGTCCCCAAAGATGTTCGGTGAGCTATTCCAGTAAGTTATGGCGCCGGTAACTATAATCTTTGTGACGCCGTATTGAGACAATATCTCGGTCGTTTCCTCCACATCAGGGGAGCTATACTCTAGATTTTCGTATTGCAGCGTAAAATTTGCGTCGCCCACAATGGTGATGGTGACAGTCTGTGCTGCATAAGCACCCGCATCGTCCTTCACATATATGGTAAATATTTCGTTCTTGCTCTCATTGAGAATGTACTGTGTTTTTTCCGGGTCGGAGGTGTAGGTATATTTGCCCGTTGTGGCGTTGATGTTGAGTGTGCCATAACTGCCCTCCGCTTGGAGCGCTGTGGGTAAAATGGATGGTATTTCGGCGGTCTGATCACCGAATGCCACGCTGAACGTCTTTGTGTCGCCTGTGTCGGGGTCTTGCACGGTGGGCACGGCGGGCGTCCACGGAGTGGCGTCTTCGTTCATGGTGTGCGTTGCGCTTGCGAGGATGAGCGTGGGCTTGTCATTGGTGCCTGTGATGTTCACGTCCACTTGCTTGTTCAAAATGCCGCCGAAGCCGTCGGAAATCTGTATGGTGAATGTGTCCTTTACCACTATTCCCGCCGCAATGGCATTGGTGTCCGTGTCGTTATTGTCGAGGGTGTAGGCGTAGTTGCCGTCGGCGTCCATGCTGAATGTGCCATATTTACCCACCACATCGCCCGTGGCTATGAAGGTCAGCACATCGCCGTCGATGTCGGTGGCAATATCGTCCACGCCGAGGG
>CAYJGA010000117.1:0-2623 GCA_964369255.1 uncultured Desulfovibrionaceae bacterium | reverse complement strand
CTCACACCGCTAAAGGGGGTATTGGGATTTTCGCCACCGACTGCGGCCACGCCCGCCTCCGTGATGCCGTCCAAGGCGATGGGGTCGGGGCTTGTAGCAGTGGGCGCGCTGTTGGTATTTTCCACACGCACGGTCACGGTCTGCGAGGTGAATGCGTCGTGTATATCCTTCACATAGATGGTGAAGGTATCTGTCTTCACCACACCTTCCCCCAAGGCGGACACTTTGTCCCTGTCAAATTCATAGGCATAGGTGCCGTCGCTGTTGAGGATGAGGGTGCCGTAGTCGCCGTGCGCTTCCAGAGTCGGCGCACCTGCATTAGGATGCGAAAGGCTGTAGACGAGGCTGTCCGTTTCGCTTACGCCCGCGGCGCTCACGTCCACGTCGTGTCCTGCGGCTGTGCCTGTCAGGCTCTCGGGGTCGGCAACGTCCAAGGCGGGCTTGGAGAGCGTGAGGGTGGGGGCGTCGTTGGTGCCTGTGATGGTGACAGTGACGGTCTGCTGTGCTGTGCCGCCGCGCCCGTCGTCCACGGTGACGACGAAGGAGTCTGTGGTGGTGTCCCCTTGGGCAAGGGCGTTGATGGTGGCGTCGGCGCTGTTGAGGGTGTAGGTGTAGCTGTTGCCGTCAAAAGTCACTGTGCCAAAGTCTGCGCCGCTTGCGCTGTAGGTGAGCGGATTTCCTTCTTCGTCGGTGGCATCGACACTGCCCGTGTCAGTGGTTTGCGTGTCTTCTGTGACGGCAAGTTCCGCCTCCGGATCGCTTATTTCGGGCGCCACATTATATTGGATGTTCTCAAAGGTGATGTCATAGCCGCCATAGGTGCCGTTGCCGCCGCCTTCTGTAGGATTGACGCGGGTTTCACCGATGTAGAGGTCATCGTAGCCTGTATGGAAGTTCTTCACGGTGAGGGAGCCGCCTGTGCCCATGAGGTGGAGGCTGTCTGTTGCATTTTCGGCGCCAAGGTCAACCACAGCTCCGTCGGTCTCATGGAGCGTCACCGTATCGCTGCTGCCGCCCGCTTCAATGGTGGCGCCGCCGCTCATGAGGCCGTTGACAGTGATGATGTCGTCTCCGCCACTTGCGTCGGTCGCATGCGTGCCGCCCGCGTCACCGTAAATGACAGCGCCGCTCCCCATGTCTCCTTCTATAAGGATAGTGTCGTTGCCCCATTGCAGGACGGAGACATTTTCCGCCACAGTTTTGGCATCGCCGCCGATGGTGGAATTGGTGAAGTCGCCGCTGATGGTGATTTCGTCGTGTCCAAATGTCACAGTGCCGCCTGTGACGTCTTGCACATCGCCGTAGATGGAGTTACCGCCTGTTTTGTTTATAAAGCCGATGATGTCATCGCCGCCTGTGAGCGTGCCGCCTGTCATGGTGATGACATCGCCCACGAGGGTGCCATTTGACATACTCTTACCCACAAAGGTGTCGTTGCCGCCTGTGGCGCTGCCTGTGCTGAGAATATCCGTATCGCCTGTGAAGACGAAGTCACCTGTAATATCGCCTGTGATGGTGATATGTTGGGAGGTGAGCTGCCCTGTGGCGGCTTTTCCGTCGCCGAAGAAGTCCTTTGTGCCGTCGATGGTCACAGTGATGCCATGCCTTTCTTCGGTCACTGGAAAGACGTCTTCCCTTTCCGTTTGATTTGTGCCACTTTCCTCTTCTTGCTGCACGGGCGGTGCGGCGAGAACGTCCACATCGAGGCCTGCTTGTTCAAATATTTCTGCGAGCTTTTGCGCTGTGTCTGCATCGCGGGCGGCTTGTTCGAGTTGGAGTTGTTCTTGGTTTGAGGACGACTCGTCCTCTTCTTGCGTGTCGCCGTCTTCCCCGTCCGTGGCCTTGCTTTCGTCCTCTTCTTGCTCGGACTGTTCTTTCGCTGCTTCGTCTTCTTTTTCGGCTTCTACTAAGACGGCGGTGACTTGCTGAATGAGGTCGTTTATTTCCTGTTGTGTGAAAGCGCGCGGCACGAGGCTTGCGTCGGAATCCTTGCCGATGGCGGCGCCTTGCAGGGCGGATGCGAGGGAAATTTGTTGGCCTGTGTGTGTGGTGATCACGAGGTTATGGTTTTGGTCTATGGTGAGCACGGCAAAACCTTCGCTCTTGTCGGCGTTGACGGTGATGACGAAGTCTGTGCCGCGGATGCCCACGGTGGCTTTTGGCGTAATGACCTTGAATGCGTCGGGATTTTGGGCTACGACGGCGCCGGAGATGGAGCGCATGGTGCCCATGGCAAGCTCCATAACAAAGCTTGGGTCTTCGTTATCGAAGACGAAGTCCTTGATGTGCATTTCGGTTTGCGGGCCGAGTGCGGCGACGCTTCCATCGGCAAAGGTGATTTCTACGGGGCTGTTCTGTGTTTTGATGACATCGGAACTTAAGAGCGTGTCGCCCTGCTTGAGCTCGAGTGTTTGACCGTCGCGTTCAATGATGACAATATCTTGCGCCTTGGATATGGTAGCTGCTTGTGACATAGGACTCTCCATGTGGTGTGTTTTGCTTACACGTAAACCAAACCATATATGATATGAGAGTGAAAGTCAAAGGGTAGAAAATATAAAGAAGCAATTTGTGCGATTGGCTCATCGACGCTTTTTGATAAAAAACATGAAAAAATCTCCTG
>CAYJGA010000116.1:0-6281 GCA_964369255.1 uncultured Desulfovibrionaceae bacterium | reverse complement strand
TCCTCTTTTCAATCTTGCTCTCCTGCTCCTTTCGTATGCCCTTTCTGTGTGGGCGGCGTTGCACGCTATTTTGCACAAAAACAATCCGCGCGCTGCTCTTGGTTGGGCACTGCTTATGTTGGTGCTGCCCGGTCTTGGGGCGCTTTTCTACTTTGCCTTTGGGATTGGTCGCTCGGAGAGCCGCGCGGCGCGCCTTATGCGCTCTGCGAAGCTCAAAGCTCCTGTTGAACAAGAGCCTATGCACGGAGGGACGGATGTTCACCTTCCTCCTGGTTCTGTGCGCACGCGCCTTTTACGTCAAAAGTTTGTCACCATGGCGCGGATTGGGGAAACGCTTACGGGCCGCCGCCTCAGCGGGGGCAATGCTATCAAAGCGCTCTATAATGGGGATGAGGCCTATCCTGCTATGCTGGAGGCCATCGACAAGGCAGAAAGCCATATATATTTGACAACATACATTTTTACAGCAGGCGATACGAGCGACGCCTTTTGTAGTGCGCTCATTGATGCGGCGGAGCGCGGCGTGGATGTGCGCATTATTATTGATGGCCTTGGCGGTCGATTGTACTCACTGCCACAGCTTTCACTGCTCGGTAATGCGGCTTATCCGTGGAAGTATTTGCGCGAGCGCGGCGTACAAGTGGCAGAATTTTTGCCGCCGCGCCTGTGGCCGCCGAATTTTGCCATCAATTTGCGCAATCACCGCAAAGTGTTGGTTGCTGATAATATTGGCTTTACAGGCGGCATGAACATTGCGGACTATCATGTGCGCAATCATAAGGCATTCAGTGTGCAGGATGTGCACTTTTTGTGCTCAGGCCCCATTGTGGCGCAGCTGTGCGAGGCCTTTCTGCTCGACTGGGGCTTTTGCACCAATGACTACAGCACCACCCACAAGCACAAAGAGCGCATGTGCGGCGACGTCCTGTGTCGTATGGTTCTTGATGGGCCGGGCTCCGGAAAGGATCCGCTTCATGAGCTGCTCTACGGAGTTATGAACGCCGCCACCAAGAGCATTCGGATTATTACTCCCTACTTCCTTCCGACGCAGGAATGTATGGCGGCGCTGCGTTCAGCAGCTTTGCGAGGCGTGGATGTACGCGTCATTCTGCCGGCAAAGAACAACCATTTCTATGTCCACGCCGCCACACTGCACCTCTTGCCAAAACTCCTCGAAAGCGGCGTGCGCATATTCTTTCAGCCTCCGCCCTTTGCCCATACAAAGCTGCTTATCGTGGACAATTACTACACGCAAATCGGTTCCGCCAACCTCGACCCCCGCAGTCTGCGATTGAACTTTGAGTTAAATGTGGAGTGCTTTGATTCTTCCCTCGCACGACGCATGCAGCAAGCCTTTGACAACACCATGAACCGCAGTCACAGCTATACACTGACACAAGCGCACAAGACACATATCCTTGCACGCATTCGAAATGCAACATTCTGGATTTTTTCACCATATCTTTAGTCGAGCTATAAAAGCTTGCGCGATGTCTTAAAGGAGTCAATTTTTATTGCACAAAGTCGTTCTTCTGTCTTGCATCCTGTTCCTTGCTGTGGCACACTATTTGTAGACGTTCTTTATGGAACGCGATGGGACGCGCTGTTAAGGGCACAGGCTCCATCCAAAAAGGCGTGCGACTTTTCAAAGTGCATGTGAGGACACGTAAAGGGATATAGACCCGCTGAGCAACGGAAGGAAACAAGACATATGGCATTGGAACTGCGACAACAACTAAAACTTTCCCAACAACTTGTTATGACACCACAGTTGCAACAAGCCATTAAGCTATTGCAACTCTCACGCCTTGAACTTGCAGAAACTGTCCAGCGCGAACTCTTAGAAAATCCCTTCCTCGAAGAAGGCTTTGACGATGGTTCCGATGGCGAAAAAGCAGAAGTCCGCAACGAATCAAAGACAGAGGAAGTGTACGACAAGGAACTGTCAAAGGACGCAGATTGGGAAGATTATTTGGGCGAATTTGCCAGCACTCCGCGCAATCTTCAGTCGCGTGAATTTGAAAGCGCCGAAGATATGACGCCCTTCGAAGCCCGCTATGCCGAAAAGCCCTCCCTTGAAGGCCACTTGCTCTGGCAATTGCGCCTCTCCTCCCTCACAGACGCGCAAAAAGAAATTGGTCAAATAATCATTGCCAGCCTCTCTTCTTCCGGCTACTTGCGTACAGAATTAGAAGATATTGCTCGTATTGTGCGTGATGGCGATGATTTTAGGGCAGTTTCTCCTGCACTCCCGCCAGAGATAGGAGACGGGGACGAACACATTCTTGAATACGAGGACTATACGCACGCGGGCGCACAGCCAAATGCAGAACATGACGGCGAAAACGCTGCCAACAGTGCTGCGCAAAACCCTGTGGAGCAGGCGCCCGTCACCGCAGACGAAATCGCCGCAGTGGAAGAAGTGCTCGAACTTATACAGCGCTTTGACCCTGTAGGCGTCGCAGCGCGCTCGCCCCAAGAATGCCTCATGATTCAACTCAAAAACCTGCGATACGATCGCGACCCCGTCCTCGTAGGGCTTGTGACAGAACACCTCGAAGACCTCGAAAACAAGCGATATAAACCGCTTTTGCGCAAGTTCCAGCTCACCATGGAAGACCTCAAAGAATACCTCGACATCATTCAATCACTCGAGCCATTGCCCGGTGCCTCCTTTGGGGGCGGTGACCCGACCTTTGTTAGCCCCGATGTCTTTGTGTATCAGTACGGTCAAGACTTTGTCATTGTGCTCAATGACGACGGCCTTCCGCACTTGCAGCTCTCCTCAACCCTCGAGGAACAAAGCCTTGAAGGGCTTTCCGACAAGGATAAGGACTACTGTTCTGAAAAGATGCGCGCGGCCTCATGGCTCATAAAAAGTTTGTATCAGCGCCAGCGCACACTTTACAAGGTCGTAGAGAGTATTATAAAGTATCAACGTCCTTTCTTTGAACGAGGCGTCACACAGCTTGCACCCCTCATTTTGAAGGACATCGCCGACGATATAGGCATGCACGAATCTACAGTGAGCCGCATCACCACAAGTAAGTATGTGGCAACGCCTCATGGCACCTATGAGCTGAAATTTTTCTTCAACAGCGCTCTCGAATTGGCAGACGGCACACAGGTCGGCTCCGAAAGTGTGAAAGCGCTTATCAAGAAACTCATCAACGAGGAGGATCCCAAAAGCCCCTTGAGCGATGAACGCCTTGGCGAAATGCTGAAAGAACACCTGAATGTGAATATCGCACGCAGGACTGTGGCAAAGTATCGCATCGCCATGGATATTGCTTCGTCATCGCGCCGAAAACAGCACTTTTAGGAGAAGCGCGCTGGCATGATGGCACGAGAATATTGAGTGGAGCCTTAATGGAACTGTAATGGAACCAAACATGGAACAATGACGATCACATGAAGTATCATTCTGAAACAAGGAGAAGTCTATGAATATTGCCTTCACGTTCAAGAATTTTGAGCCTTCGGAACATTTGAAGAAGTATGCCCGTCGTCGTTTTGAGAAGCTCGGTCGCTTTTTCGGAAAAGCATCCGGATTGGATGTGCAAGTCAACTTGGGCGTGGATAAATTCCGCCATAAGTGCGACGTGCGCGTCTCCGGTGAAGGCCTCAACCTGAGCGCCACAGAGCAAACAGAAGAAATGTACTCCTCCATTGACCTCGTGCTTGATAAGCTTGAGGCACAGATTAAAAAGCATGTTTCGCGTCTGAAAAAGCATCATAGACAAGCGCGCGATGCAAAAGTGGAAGTGTTCACATATAACTTCGGCGCAGAGTCCGACGAAGGCGCCGTGGGCACCACACGCTTTGAGCCAAAACCCATGGCGCTCGATGAAGCCATCCTCCAGCTCGAATCCGTCAAAAGCGAGTTCCTCGTCTTCTTGCACGAGGAAAATCAACGTATTAACGTTGTCTATCGCGACCGCAACGGCGAGTATGGGCTCATCGACCCCATTGTATAAGTAATGCACGACATTGTTACTTGTGCTTTTTGAAATACTTTTGGGGGGAAAACTTTTTTCCTAAAAAAAGTTTTCCCCCCTCACAAACCTTTCAGAAAAAAACTAGATAATTGGCGCTTTTTAACGGAAAATATGAGAAAGATTGCCAATTTAAGTACACGCCGCTCAAAAGTCACCCTCGCCTTTCTAAAAAGCTTTTGTACATTCTTTGAAGGACTGTTTTAAATATGTCGAAAAAGCGCAAACGACCGTGCAAACCCGCCCTCCCTCCGGCACAATGCAGCCATTTTGTGCTTGTATCTGTGCCTGCGCATGCAGTGGGGATGTTCCGCTTCCTTTTAGAAGCCTATGAGCATCTTGCCTTCTTTTCTGTCCTCAACAGATATAAGGCACTGCTCCAAGTGTTTTTCTCGCCCCATAGAGAGAAAGCTGCTCTCGAAGCTCTCAGCCACATAGGGCAAAGCCTACAGGACACCTGTCATGCGCAAATCCATATCCTTCCCCGTAAAAAATGCTGATATTCACTCGTGCAAGGCATAGTTTTTTATGAAAAGAAGACTTTCTGCGTTAACTATTTGATTTTATTGCAAATATTCTCAAAACACTGTCGCACTTGACCTTGTATCGCAGATATGAAATACTAAATGTACTGTTATGCACAATTGGAGGCTCAAGTTACGGCGTCAAAGGACCTTTGGCATACCTACTTCACATTTGACGCCTCCTTTTTAAGGAGTAAAATCATGCTTCACCCTGTTATTCTTTGTGGGGGAAGCGGCACGCGCTTATGGCCGCTTTCACGCACACTCTATCCTAAACAATTTATGGAGTATGACGCTAACATTCCGTCATTGTTTGCACAAACACTCGCCCGAGTGCAACACCTACAAAGACAGTACGAACGCTCCATCGGCGCACCTTCCATTGTCTGCCACGAGGAACATCGCTTTTTTGTGGCATCCATCGCAGACAGTATGTCCATGCCCGGCCACCGTAAGCCTCAAATTATTTTAGAGCCGCAAGCGCGTAACACAGCCCCCGCCATAGCCTTGGCAGCCCTTGCCACCCTTGAAGGTGATAAGGACGCGCGCCTGCTCATCCTCCCTTCAGATCACAGTCTACAGCCAGAACACCTCCTTATTGATGTGGTGGAACATACAAAAAAAGCCGTCGAAGACGGCTACCTTGTGACACTTGGCATCACGCCCACATCCCCGAAAACGGGCTATGGCTACATTAAATACGGCGGCGTGCTCAATGATTGTGAAGACGCTCATAATAAAACTTTACACCATGTACACCATGTGGAAAACTTCATCGAAAAACCGCAGCAAGACATAGCTGCCTCACTCATCTCCTCCGGTCACTGCCTTTGGAACAGCGGCATGTTCATTTTCCGTGCAGACGCCTACTTGGCAGAGCTTGAAAAATATATGCCGGACATGCTGGACATATGCAGGCATGCATGGACGCAGCGCATTCAAGATAGAGATTTTATTCGTCCGGACACCGCTTCCTTTGCCGCTTGCCCAAGCCAGTCAATCGACTACGCCGTCATGGAGCGCACAACAAAGGCCGCTGTCTTGCCCCTCAACGCGCTGTGGACAGACATGGGCACATGGGACGCCTTCTACGACGTGGACGCCCGCCAAACCGACGCCCAAGGAAATGTCGTCAAAGGAGACGTCATCGCCCATAAAACGCGTAATTCCTACATACATGCCGACAACAGACTTGTCGCAACCCTCGGTGTTGAGGATGTGGTGGTGGTGGAAACAGCCGACGCCGTCCTTGTCACCACAAAGCAAAGCTGTCAGGATGTGAAAACACTTGTCAGCGCCATGCAAGCACAAGGACGCAAAGAGGCCATCTGGCATCATCGCGTATTTCGACCATGGGGCTATTATGAGACCCTCGCCCTTTCAGAGCGCTTTCAAGTCAAGCGTATAGTTGTCAATCCCGGCGAAGCTCTTTCTCTGCAAATGCACTATCACCGCGCCGAGCACTGGGTCGTCGTCAAAGGAACCGCAGAAATCACACAAGGCGATAATACATTCTTCCTTACAGAAAATCAGTCCACCTACATCGCCCCAACGCAAAAGCACCGTCTCAAAAATCCGAGCATTGTCCCCTTGACGCTCATAGAAATTCAATCCGGTGCCTATCTTGGTGAAGACGATATTGTCCGTTTTGATGACGAAAGCGCCAAAGCACGCACCTAGTATTTTGTCATGTCTAAAAGTTTTTTTGAAAGGGGTTTGGGGGAAAGCTTTTTTTATTATTTTTTTAAGTTTTTTTCTTGGG
>CAYJGA010000115.1:0-6283 GCA_964369255.1 uncultured Desulfovibrionaceae bacterium | reverse complement strand
CGGAGGCCGAGGGTTCGAGTCCCTTCCGCTCCGCCATTTTTCATATTCATAGAATATTTTGCCCCCTCAAAGTCAGTCAACACGGTTTTGAGGGGGCTTTGCTTTTTCTAGGGCTGTTTCTTATGGAAGCGCTGACTTCATGGCTCCTGACAACCGCAAGAGGCACAAAAATCAAAAAAGTGAATGCAGGGTCGCATTCCTTGATAGAATACGAAACTCGCTATTTAACGACAGTGCCTACATCACAGCCCCTGTGGACATTTTTTATACAGTGCTCATTTTTTATACAGGTTTGTACCCTTCAAAACAAAAAAATATCGTCCACATTGCCGCGCCACGCGTTCTCCCTGTTGCTTTCCCGCTTCCTGCTGCTGCCCGTTTATACCCACACCCTGCACCCAAAAAAAATACATCCCTCTTCCCTGCTTGACTTTTCCACGCTTTCCATGCTTTATAGGTAAGCCGAAAATGCCATGGGCGCGCCTCCTTTCATGCGCTTCAGGTACGGACTTTGAATAAATTATGCGTCCCGCGAACCTTTATATAAGATTTATACACCATTTGTCAGGCTGTTGTCTTCTTTCAAAGGATAGTGAAAACACAACAGCATTATCGAGGATATTTTATGCATCAACGCTCCATAGCCCTGCGCTGTGCCTTGCCACTTCCTTTGCCCCTGCTCATGCCTACGCTCATGCTCATGCTCATGCTCATAAACGGCTGCGCCCCCTTTGCCCCCCAAGCACGTACAAGCACAGACGTTTTGCCCGGTGAAATGCCCGCACAGTATATGTCCGCAAAACACTCCTCTGAACAAAGTCCTGAGACCTCGCACGCACAAAAGCGCACACACTCATGGTGGCAAGACTTCAACAGCCAAGACCTCAACACCCTCATGGATACCTCCCTGCGCGCAAACTTCGACATTCTCACCGCATGGGCGACCCTGCGCCAAAGCGAAGCGCTCACACAAAGAGTCACCGCAGGCCTCTTCCCGACACTCAACCTTGACGGCTCAGGCACACAGCGCCGCGTCTCCGTCCAAGCAGAGACGGATCTTCCCCGCACAGAAAATATGTTCTACGGCTACAGTCTCGGTGTTGCCGCCGCTTACGAAGTTGACCTCTGGGGCAGCGTCACATCCGAACGACGCGCAGAACTTTTACGCACCACCGCCACCGCCTACGAACTCCAAAGCTCTGCCATGACTGTCGCAGCTTCTGTCGCCGACACATGGGCGGCACTGCTTGGCAACAGGGCGCAGCTTGCTGTCCTTCACGCACAAATTGATATAAATAAAGACCTTGTACGACTACAAAGTGTGCGCTTTAGCAACGGCCTCTCCAGCAGCCTTGAAGTATTACAGCAAAAAGAACTCCTCGCCTCCATTGAAGCGGAAGTCCCGCCCCTTGAGCAAGAGGCCGCTGTCTTGCGCAATCGCTTAAGCATACTCCAAGGCAAACTTCCGGGGCAACAGGACACAGCCTTCACCCTCGACGAAGACGCCCCGCTCCCCCGGCTTGACGCCATGCCCGTACCCGGCCTGCCCGCAGAACTCCTCGACGCACGACCAGACATCCAAGCCGCATGGGCGCGCCTTGCCGCCGCAGATTGGGACATTTCCGCAGCTCACGCAAAGCGCTATCCCTCCATCCGTCTCTCCGCCTCCATGGTCTTTGAGGCCGCAAGCACCTCCCTCCTCTTCACAAATTGGGTGGGCGCTCTTGTAGGCTCCCTCGCCATGCCCCTGTTCGACGGAGGCGCCCTCGCCGCTGACGAAGCGCGCGCGCGAGCCATCAGCGACGCCGCCGTGCAAAATTACATAAAAACTGTGGCCACTGCCATGGAGGAAGTGGACAATGCCCTTGCCGCAGAACTCGGCGAGCAAGACACACTCAAGCAGCTTCAAGAGCAATACGTTTTTGCTCAAGCCGCACGGGACGAAGCGCGCAACAGCTACCTTGGCGGCGTCACAACCTTCCTTAACTACATCACAGAACTTAAGAATGTACAGTCCCTTGAGCGCACCATCGCGCGTCAGCGTACCATCGTGGTGCAAGCGCGCATTGCTCTCTATCGTGCCCTTGGCGGCTCCACGTCCCCCAATATCATGAACCATGTGCCAGACCCCATGATTTTGATTGGTGTTGATGAGTAGTGCCTTGTGAAGTCTAAAAGTTTTTTTGAAAGGGTTTTGGGGAAAACTTTTTTCTTCTTGGGGGAAAACTTTACCTATAGAGGTAATGTAACACGTATCATTTCAGTACGAAGGTCACATAAAGACGAGGAGACATCTTATGGATGCGAAAACATTTGACAAACAATTTGATGATGGTTTAAGCGCCATGCCCTATGCTGATGTGAGCAAAGCACACCGCCCCAATAAGACCAAGAGGGTCAATGTGGACTTTCCATTGTGGATGCTGAACGCTTTAGATGGTGAAGCGGCACGACTTGGTGTGACACGTCAATCGCTCATAAAAGTATGGATGGTTGACTGCCTCGCGAAAAAAACTTCTGAGACATTGCCTGTGTAACCCTCCTTTCACAGAAACACGGTTTTCCTTGGCGAAAACATACAGTCTCTTTGTCAGACGCAGCTCCTATAACTTTCAATCTCAATGCGTTTGCCTAGGTGCTATCGCCAAATACTCTTAGATTAAAATATATACATACTGAGGACTTCATGAAAAAACTGACCACATACTTGCTCTGTCTTGCCATCATCGGCGCAGGCATCGGCGCTGCTGCGCTCTTTATTGTTACAAAACCCACATCAAAACGCGTCCCGCCCCCTGTGAGTAGTCCTCTTGTGACTGTCATAAGCACAGACAAGGAAGACGCCTTGCTCACCGTCTCCGCCCTTGGCACTGTGAAAGCCGCCCAAGAAACCATTGTGCGTCCGCGCGTGTCCGGCTCTGTGGAGGCGCTGGGGAACGCCTTTGAACCCGGCGGCCTGATAGAAAAAGGCGCCCTGCTCCTGCAACTCGATAATGCCGACTACGAAAATGCGCTCGCCCTGAAAGAAAGCGCTCTTGCCAAAGCAAAGGCGGACTATGACCTTGAAATGGGTCAGCAACGCGTGGCACGAACAGAATTAAAACAGCTTTCAAAAACAGCGCCGGACGCCGTGCGCAATACATCCCTTGCCCTGCGTGAACCGCAACTCGCCCAAGCAAAGGCAAACTTAGAAGCGGCGCAGGTGGACGTGAAACAAGCCAAGCTCGACCTTGAGCGCACACGCATTGTGGCGCCCTATAATGCTCTTGTTATTACACGCAATGTGTCGCTGGGCAGTCAGGCATCCCAATCGGACACCCTTGCCACCATCGTGGGCACGGACGAGTATCGTGTGGAAGCGGCTATCCCTTTGGATAAATTACAATCCCTTGGCATGTCCGTCTTTGATAATGCCAAGGTCAACATTTATACTGCCACAGGAAATATGCGCGAAGGCGAAGTATTGCACAGTATCGCCTCCCTCGATGAAACGACGCGCATGGGACGCGTGCTCGTGTCCATCGCCGATCCTTTGGGATTGGATGCGGCAAAGCCGCATCTCCTCTTGGGCGACCAAGTACGCGTGGAATTACACGCGGGTGAGCTGAAAAATGTTATCACGCTCCCCCGTGCGGCTTTGCGCAGTAATGACACTGTGTGGGTGGCGGTGCCTGTGCAGTCGCAACCGGACAGGCCGCAACCAGACAGGCCACGAGGAGGCAATCCGCAGGCTGGAGGCAATCCGCAGGCTGGAGGCAATCCGCAGGCTGGCGGCAATCCGCAGGCTGGCGGCAATTCGCAGGCGACACAACAAGCACCTCAGCACACCCTCGACATCCGTCCTGTCTCTGTGGCATGGCGGGATACGGAAATTGCCATTATTACAGAAGGCTTATCAGAAGGAGAGTTCATCATCACATCCCCCCTCGGCGCTCCTATTCAAAGTATGCCCGTGCGCCTTGCTCCTGCGCAGAACGCATCGCATGCACAGCAAGAAAATGCCCCGGCCGCCAACGCACAAAAGAATACAGACGCGCCGCGTAAGGGAGCACAGTAATGAGCGACAAAAAAAACAACATCCCAAAACATTTGACTCGCGGCTCTGTGGGGTGGATGGCCTCCAACCCTGTAGCCGCCAACTTGCTCATGGTCGTGCTCATGATTGGCGGCATCATCGTGGCCTCGCAAGTACGACGCGAAGTTTTCCCCTATTTTGAAATCACCGAAGTCACCGTCTCCGTCACTGTGAGCGGTGCCACGCCGGAAGAAATGGAAAAGAGCGTGGCACAGGCCATTGAAGAAGCCGTCCAAGGACTGGACGGCGTCGAAGAAACAACCGCCAGCATCACCACCGGCTCCGCATCTGTCATCATTGAAGGCACCGACGACGTAGACGGCAACATCCTTCTGCAAGACGTCAAAGCCGCTGTTGACCGCATCACCACATTTCCCGTGGACGCAGAGCGTCCCACTGTGTCCCTGCGCTCCTCGCGGCGGGAGGCCATTGAGCTTATGGTGGCGGGCAATGTGGACAGGACATCTTTGCGTTATTGGGCTGAACTCATTAAAGAAGACCTCATCCAAGACCCTGCCATCACCCAAGTGGAGCTGGAAAATACCCGCGACCATGAAGTGTGGGTGGAAGTCTCACAAGAGACGCTGCGTCGCTATGGTCTCACCATGGAAGATGTGTCTCGCGCCATTGGTGTGGGTGCGGTGCAACAAGGGGGCGGTCGGGTCAATGCGGCCAGCGGCGACATCCTTCTGCGCCTGAACGAGCGGCGCGACTACGCCGCAGACTTTGCCAACATAGCCGTGCGCACCAATGCCGACGGCAGCCGTCTCCTCCTCGATGACATCGCCACCATCACAGACACCTTTGACGACACACGCCGCTGGAGTCAATATAATGGGCTGGACGCGCTTTCCATCGAAATTTACAGCCTCGGCAACGAAGACCCCACAGAGGTGGCAGAGGCATCCTTACGTATTATGGACAAGTATAATGCCATCATGCCCGGAGATTTACGCGTCTTTGAGCAGAAAAACATGGCAGACGTCTACCAACAGCGCAAGGAGCTTATGACATCCAACGCGCTCATGGGCGTCCTGCTCGTCTTCTTGTGTCTTTCGCTGTTCTTGCGCCCTTCGCTGGCCTTTTGGGTGAGTCTTGGCATCCCCGTTTCTGTGTTGGGCGCGTTTTGGTTCTTTGTGCCCTTTGGCATCAGTTTGAATGTTATTTCCATGTTTGCCTTCATCATCACCCTTGGCATCGTGGTGGACGACGCCATCGTAGTGGGTGAGAATGTGGGTGCGTGGCTGGAGCGCGGCGTGCCTCCTTTGGAGGCCGCCATCAGGGGCACAAAGGAAGTGGCGGGGCCTGTGACATTTTCCGTCCTTACAAATATGATTTCCTTTATGCCCATGCTCTTCATCCCGGGCACCATGGGCAAGGTGTGGATGGTCATTCCGCTCATTGTTGTGGCTGTCTTTATTTGTTCCCTCATTGAGAGCGTCTACGTCTTACCGGCGCACTTGAGCCATCTTAAAAAGCGGGAAGCAAAAAGCGCCACGCAAAAAACAAACGCGGATAGTGCCTCGAAAAAGGGCTTCATCCTCTTTGCCCCATTCCGTGCATTCAGTGCATGGCAAGAGCGTTTTAGCGAAAGATTTATGCATTTTGTGAAATACACCTTCGGGCCCTTTGTGGGCAAGGTTTTGCATCAGCGATATGTCACTGTTGCCATTGGGCTTGCCATCCTCGCCATGACGGCGGGCTATGTGGCTTCGGGGCGCCTCGGTTTTGACCTTATGCCGCGGGTGGAGTCAGACTATGCCTTCGCGCAAGCCGTCGTGCCCTCAGGCACGTCCCGCGCAGAATTACAGCGTGTCACCGACAGGCTCGTCAACGCTGCGCGCACCGTCGTCGACGCCAACGGCGGCGACGCCCTTTCCACAGGCATTCAAGCAGAAGTAAAGGACACAACCATCAGTGTCCTCGTCCACCTCGTCGACCCCGATGTGCGTCCCATGAGTACAGAAGACGTCACACAGGCATGGCGCAAGGCTGTAGGAGTCATTCCGGGTGTGGAAAGCCTTGTCCTCCAAGCCGACCGCGGCGGCCCCGGCAGTGGCAGTGGTTTGACTGTGCGCCTCTCTCACCGCGACACAGCCATCCTTGAAGCGGCGGCGGCGGAGCTTGGCGCCGTGCTCGCCACCTACGGCGGCGTGAGCGACGTGGACTTAGGCACAAGCCGCACCATGCGACAATTCGACGTGCGCC
>CAYJGA010000114.1:0-6283 GCA_964369255.1 uncultured Desulfovibrionaceae bacterium | reverse complement strand
GCCATTTTTTTTGCTTCAGCTAAGAAGGCAAGCCATGTTTAATGACTTGAGAATTGTGACAGGTTCCGCCAATCCCGAGCTCGCAATGGCCATTTGTGACCATCTCGGATGCCAATTGACCCCCTCTTTGACCAGCACTTTCAGCGATGGTGAAATCAGGATTGAAATAGGTGCGAATATTCGCGGCGATGATGTTTTTGTCGTGCAACCTACATGTGCGCCGGTAAACGAAAACATCATGGAACTGTGTCTCATGTTGGACGCTTTACGGCGTGCAAGCGCAGCGCGCATAACAGCTGTTGTACCCTACTACGGCTACGCACGCCAAGACAGAAAAGTGAGTCCCCGTGCCCCTATCAGTGCAAAACTTATTGCAGACTTTCTGCAAACAGCAGGCGCACAAAGGGTTGTCACCATAGATTTACACGCAGGACAAATTCAAGGTTTCTTTAATTGCCCTGTTGACAATCTTTTCTGTGTTCCTGTTATGATGGAGCACTTAAAAACATTACCGCAAGATGAGATTGTTGTGGTTTCACCGGATGCTGGCGGCGTGGAACGCGCCAGAGCATACGCAAAACGCCTCAATGCCTCTCTTGCCATCATTGATAAACGCCGCGATGCGCCAAACCAAGCGCAGGCGATGAATGTTATCGGTGATGTGGACGGCAGAATAGCTGTCATCGTGGATGATATGATTGATACCGCAGGAACGCTCTGCGCAGGAGCCGAGGTTCTCGGTCAAAATGGCGCTCGCGAGGTGATTGCGTGTGCGGCGCACGGCGTGCTTTCAGGCCCGGCCATTGACCGCATCAATGCCACGGATCAGCTCAGCAAAGTTCTTGTGACAGATACAATCCCCATGGATGAGAAGGCAAAACGATGTCCTAAGCTGCAAATAGCTTCAGTGGCCTCCCTTCTTGGAAAAACCATCCATAACATCCATACTGGCTCATCCGTAAGTGTGCTTTTTGTATAGATGCCATTTTGTAAATGGTTAAATAAGATTTCATCGCCCTCAGCGTCCCCCTATGTATGTAGGAATGGGATTGTTTTGGGGCGTTATTTATAAGGAGTCAAGCATGTCCACTGAAAAAGTTCTTACAGTAGAAAAACGCGATGCCTTTGGCAAAGGGCCGAATCGTCGCCTTCGCACCCAAAAAATGGTTCCCGGTGTCTTTTATACCGCAAAAGGTGAGAATGTGGCTGTCCAAATCCCTGCATTGCCTCTGGAAAAGATGTATGCTGAGATGGGTCGCACCACCGTGTTTACGCTTGAAGTGGATGACAATGGCACAAAGACGTCGCATCCAGTCATGGTGTGGGATGTGCAATATCACCCTTATAAGAACGCATTCACGCACATTGACTTTTATGGCGTTGACCTTGACAAACCCGTCAAAGTGAGTGTTTCCATTGAGTTCACTGGCATTTCCAAGGGTGTGAAGCTTGGTGGCAAGCTTGAAACATATCGCGAGCGTGTTATGCTTGTGGCGAAGCCCGCTGATATGCCTAAGAAAATCGTTCTTGACATCACCGACATGGGTCTTAACAGCTCTGTGCGCGTTGCTGACCTCGCTCTGCCAGAGGGTGTCAGCGCGTCCTATGACCAAAACTTCGCTATCGTCTCCGTTATTTCCAAGCTTAAGGAAGACGCTGCTGAAGATGCCGAATAGTTCATATATTCTTTAGCAATAGTTATAGCCGATTTTCTTTCTCAGAAAGAAAATCGGTTTTTTTTATAAACGCAGGAGCCAACGCGTATGCAATTAAAAAAGAAGCCGCACTCACATAATAAGGCACTCAAAGCCAAGATTGCCTCGCAAAGAGAAAGCATACAAAGCCTCACAGAAATTGTCGGCAAAGTACAATCGTTATAATCATAAGCAGTACACCTCATGCAACATCCTCTCACACAATTTCTTGCCTCCGCGCAACATGTTTCCATCATCTCACAGAATGTGCCTATTACACTCTCTGTATGGAAAAAACACCCCACAGCCGTCACCGTGCTTTTTTATCCAGGTACCATGGCATCGCCCACAATGTACACACTTTTTTTACACGAGCTTTTTTCATTGGGCTGCAATGTTGTCGGCATTCACCCTCTGAGTCATGGACGCAGTGAAAAGATAAAAAAGCATTTTGTTTTTGATGATATTCTCGCCAATGGGTTAGACGCACAAACATGGGCACAAGCGCATTTCGATGGCCCTGTGGTCATCTGTGGGCACAGCCAAGGCGGTATCCTCGCGTTGGCGCACGCTATCGACAACACAGATATTGCCGCCAGCTTTCCTATAGGTACCCTCCTGCCCCACGAAGCGGATGCCGGCAGTGTCACACGCTTCACACCTTTTTTGCGCCATAAAGATGCTCTGCTTCGCGGCATGGGACGTTTAGCGAAATGCGCGCCGCGCTTTCCTCTTCATTTTTTGATGTATTTGCAGTTGAACCGCATTTTAGCAGCTTCGCGCAAAGTGGTCGCACCGCGCACAGAAAGCCGCCAAACCTATCCCCTTGCCTTTGTGCACAGCCTTTTTACAAAGGATTTGTCTGCGGCGCAAAGAGCGGGGCATCTTCACTGCCCCGTCTATGTCATAAGTGCAAAGGATGACGCACTCTTTCCACTTTCCATGATGCAGTCCATCGTTGACTCGCTTGCGGCGCCTCACAAAGCTTGTATAGCCATTGAAGGCGGCGGGCACTTAGCACTCCTCAGCACAGCGCACGCGCGCAATATTGCCGCTCATGTGGCTGGGAACTGCGCCGGTCTTGGACTCCCCTTACATATTCACCCTTAAAAACACAGATTATCATGGACTATAACGGAATATTTGTTGGACTTGGCAATCCCGGCAGCCAGTATGAAGGGACGCGTCACAATCAAGGTTTTGCGCTGATTGATTTTTTGCTCGAAGATGCAGAGCGCAACGGACGCGTGGAATCACTTTCAGGAAGTAAGTTTCGCTGTGAACTCTGGCGCTGTACGCTGGGGTCATATAGCGGCTGGTGGCTTGCGGCAAAGCCCCAAACATTTATGAACTTAAGCGGACAAAGTGTTCAACCCCTCCTTGCGTGGCATAAGCTTCCCGTGAGCAAACTTATTGTCCTTCACGATGAGTTAGATATTCCTCCGGGACAAATTCGTTTCAAAACAGGTGGCGGTAATGCTGGACACAATGGGCTTAAGTCCATCACACAGCATCTCGGCACACCGGATTTCCATCGCCTCAGGCTTGGCATCGGAAGGCCTAAGAACGCTGAAGGTGATAGACATGGAGCGGTGAGCGACTTTGTACTCACCCGTCCACAAAAAGATGAAAAAAAAATTCTTGACGCTTCTTTTGAAAAATCACTGCAAACACTTGAACTCTTTTACAAAGAAGGGACAAAGGCTGCTTCAACTTTCGCATTGCGACCCTAGACATTCATAAAAATATGTTTTAATGGGGGACGCGTGGACGGAAAAACTTGTGATTGTTACAAAATTCACATAGTTTTTTTCCATGATTTCTTGTTTTCCTAAGCCTACGGCCTTACACAGTAAACGGAGTTATTTTTGCGAGGAAGAGCAGTAACAGACTGAAAATTATAGAATATTTTTTTTTGCTTTTCAGTTTTTTTTGCTGGACAAAATCTTTTCTTTGGAATATGAAAATGTATCACTTGTACCAGCCTTCTTCCTTTTCCCTTTCACTTGTTGAAAAGGAGGTCTCTCATGTTTCAAGCTGATGAATTAGTCGTCTATCCCGCACAAGGGGTTGGAAAGATTGAGAGTATTGACCATCAAGAAATTGGTGGGGCGCAGTGTGAGTTTTATATTGTACGCATCATTGCTAATAATATTACGCTGATGGTGCCCGTACATAATGCGCTTAACGTTGGTTTGCGTCCGCTTATCAGCGAACAAAAAGCGCAGGAAATTTTGGCCTTCCTTTGTAGTGCACAAGATACTGTTGTGCACACGGGTCAAAATTGGAACAGACGGTACAGGGAATATACAGAAAAGCTTAAGAGTGTGGAATTGACCGAAGTAGCAGACGTCCTACGTGAGCTTTTGCTCATCAGTAGACAAAAAGAGCTTTCCTTTGGTGAGAAACGCCTTTTAGAGCAAGCCATGCTGCTCATTACCGGTGAGCTGGCTGGCATATTAACTGTGGACGAGCAAGAATTACGAGAAACAATACTCTCATGTTATGCCTCTCCCCCCGTTAGGGATTGATTTTCCTTATGCGAAAGAATTTTTCTTGCTTTCTTTCAAATAAAGGGCTATGTTCTTCCTGTTCCGTGAGATTATGCCTTATTGCGTGCTATCACGCATTTTTCGAAGGTGACTTACACACCCCAATTTATATGGAGTGCCTATTTTTGTAAGTGCCACTTTTACGGACGCCTCATTTGTATAAGAGTAGCACTTTGTGCTCTCGATGGTCTCATTGCTGACTCTCAGAACGTGCAAGGGCTTGTGTTATCACTTACTGTGATTTGCCGGAAATTGCCATATCTGGGGACAAAAGGTTGCAGATTTATTCCTTTCTTTAAAGTGATTGTCTACGCAAGCATCACATTATACCCATGCGCTGCATTGTGCGTGTTTATAGGTGTTTCCTTTGTCGTAGCAGGAAGAGATATGCCGCTGTGCTGGGGTAATTTAACATTACCTTGACCACTGCAAGAGTAGTGAACTTGTGCTGAGGCGCGTATCTTGCGTGTAGTGAAGATTTGAGGCTTTTTTGGAGCATTGGGAAGAGGGATTCCTAAGGTTGGAATGCTCCAAAAAAGTCATTAAATACCTTCAAAAACTCTGTTTATCATACTTTTCACCCTCGCCGTGAACACCCCCCTTCAACCATTCAACTATACCTTACAATCATTGGAAATTTATGCGTAAAAAGAAAGTTGCTTCTGACGTGCAGGAAAGTGCTCTTAGCCTTACCGATTTAAAAACAAAAAGCATGCAGGACCTTATGGAACTGGCCGAACAGTACAGTGTTGAAAACGCCAGCTCCATGCGTAAGCAAGAACTGATTTTTTCTTTGCTGCAAGCGTGCTCTTCACAAAACGGTGCCATTTATGGCGACGGTGTTTTAGAAATTTTACCAGATGGCTTTGGCTTTTTACGTTCACCGCTGTGCAGTTATATGCCAGGTCCTGATGACATTTATGTTTCACCCTCGCAAATCCGCCGATTTTCTTTGAGAAAAGGGGATATTGTTTCGGGGCAGATTCGCCCACCAAAGGAGGCAGAGCGCTATTTCGCTCTTCTCAAAGTCACAGAAATTGGCTTTGAGCCTCCAGAAAATGCAAAAAATCTCGTCCTCTTCGACAATCTCACTCCCATCTATCCCAACAGCCAGCTCACCATGGAAAATGGTGAAAAAAATCTTTCCACTCGTGTTATCGACCTCATGTCGCCCATTGGCTGTGGACAACGCGGGCTCATCGTCGCCCCCCCCCGCACAGGGAAGACCATCCTCTTGCAATCCATGGCCAATGCCATCAATGCTAACTTCCCCGATGTGTACCTCATTGTTCTGCTCATTGACGAACGCCCCGAAGAAGTCACAGATATGGAGCGCACCGTAAAACAAGCGGAAGTTGTCAGCTCTACATTCGACGAGCCTCCCCACAGACACGTACAAGTCTGTGAAATGGTTCTTGAAAAAGCAAAACGCCTTGTGGAACGCAAGCGTGATGTTGTTATCCTGCTTGACTCTATCACACGTCTTGGGCGCGCATACAATGCAGTGACGCCGCCGTCTGGTCGAGTCCTTTCCGGCGGCCTCGACGCCAACGCCCTACAACGCCCCAAACGCTTCTTTGGTGCTGCGCGCAATGTCGAAGAGGGAGGAAGCCTCACTATTATCGCCTCTGCGCTCATCGACACCGGCTCCAGAATGGACGAAGTCATTTTTGAAGAGTTCAAAGGCACAGGGAATATGGAAATATACCTTGACCGTCACCTCTCCGACAAACGCGTTTTCCCCGCCATTGACATTAACCGTACAGGCACGCGTAAGGAAGACCTGCTCTTAGATGACGATGTCCTCAATCGTGTTTGGATTTTACGTAAAATTCTTGCGCCCATGCCCCCCATCGACAGCATGGAGCTTTTGCTGGAAAAAATGCGCGGCACAAAAAACAATAAAGATTTTATGAATGCCATGGGCAAATAACCACCGCATTCCGCTTTGTTTTTTTTGAGGGGGTTTAGGGGAAAGCTTTTTTTGATTTTTATTTTTTTTGTTTAAGTTTTTTTCTTGGGGGGAAACTTTTTTTA
>CAYJGA010000113.1:0-6296 GCA_964369255.1 uncultured Desulfovibrionaceae bacterium | reverse complement strand
AATTTACCATGTGTGAATTTTACTGGGCTTATGCTACCTTTGAAGACCTTATGGACTTGACGGAACAGCTCTTTGCACACATTGCAGAGAAGGTCTGTGGCAGTACGCGTATCACTTACCAAGAGCAGGAAGTGGACTTGACGCCGGGCAAGTGGACGCGATTGGCTTTTCACGAGTCGTTAGAAGTTATCGGCGGGCATTCGCCGGAACTTTATACGAACTATGAGCGTTTACAAAAATATGTGCGCGATAGGGGAGAGAAGCCTGTGGAAGGGGAGAGCCTTGCCAAGCTCCAAGCCAAGCTTTTTGACGTGGATGTGGAACCAAAGCTGATACAACCGCATTTTATCTATCACTATCCCACGGATATTTCGCCGCTTTCTCGCAGGAATGATAATAATCCTGATATTACAGACCGCTTTGAGCTGTTTATTACGGGGCGCGAAATCTCCAACGCTTTTTCGGAGCTGAACGATCCTGTCGACCAACGCGGACGATTTGAAATGCAAGTGCGCGAAAAGGAAGCCGGTGACGAGGAGGCCTGTGCCATGGATGAGGACTACTTGCGCGCTCTTGAGTATGGCATGCCGCCGGCGGCGGGGCAGGGTGTGGGCATCGACAGACTTGTGATGTTACTCACAGACTCGCCGTCTATTCGTGAGGTCATTCTCTTCCCGCTCTTAAAGCCGGAGGCCTAGGTGAGCGAAAACAGAAGACCTGTAGCGCGTCACAATTTTTCTTTTGAGCTTTTTGTGGCCATGCGCTATCTTTTTTCGCGCCAAAAGCAGACCTTTATCTATGTTATTTCGTGCATGTCCATCCTTGGTGTTGCCTTGGGGGTGGGCGCACTTGTGGTGGTGCTGGGCGTGTACAATGGGTTCAGCACAAGTATCCGCGACAAGATACTGGGCGCCAATGCGCATGGGATGGTCATGTCCTATATTCCCGGAGCCTTGGACGAAGTGGAACCCTTGATGGAGAAAATCCGCGCCGTGCCCGGTGTGAAGGATGCGACGCCTTTTTTGTATACAGAAGTCATGCTGTCGTCCCCCGGCGGCGTGAAGGGTCTTGTGCTTCGTGGCATCGACCCTGTTACAGCGCCGCAAGTGGTGACCATGTTGCAACAGCTGGAGCAAGGTTCTGTATCGGCGCTTGGTGAAAAGGATAAGGAGAGCACGACGCCCGGCCTTATTGTGGGCAGCGAGCTTGCGAAGATGTTGCGTATTTCTCCGGGGAGTCGTGTCAATATTCTTACGGCGTCAGGTGAGCGTTCCACGGCGGGCTTTTCGCCGCGTATCCGTCCCTTTGAGGTGGTGGGGACGTTTAAGACGGGCATGTTTGAATATGATTCGTCCCTTGGTTTTGTGACATTGCCGGCGGCGCGCGAGGTTTTGGGCTTGCCTGAAAAGCGCATTACTGCCATCGAAATCACTGTGGACGATGTGTATGAGGCTGATGTTATAGCAGAAAGAGTGCAAGAGGCCATTGGTTCTCCGTTTTATGTGCGTCATTGGATGGAAATGAATGCGAACCTTTTTGCCGCCTTGGAGCTTGAAAAAATCGGCATGTTCATATTATTGACCATGGTGGTGCTTATTGGCTCCTTCTCCATAGTGACGACCCTTGTGATGCTTGTGATGGAGAAGACGCGCGATATTGCTATTCTTATGTCTATGGGGGCGACGAAGGCGATGGTGCGCCGCATCTTTATGTTGCAAGGCACTCTCATCGGGATTGTGGGTACAGCCCTCGGCTATGTTTTAGGCATAAGTCTTGCATTGGCTTTGAAGCATTATCAATTCATAAAATTGCCGCAGGGTGTGTATCCTATAGATCACTTGCCCATGGTACTCACATGGGGCGACAGCCTTATTGTGGGGCTTGCGGCCATGCTTTTGTGTTTCTTGGCTACCATTTATCCTGCTCGACAGGCGGCGCGTTTGCAGCCGGCGGAGGCCTTGCGCTATGAGTGATAAGCTGTACGAATTTGTCCGTGTGAGTAAGCGCTTTGTCGATTCGGGCGCCGATTGTGGTGAGACACTGGAAATTTTTTCAGACCTTTCCCTCCAGATAGAGCAAGGGGAAAGTCTTGCCATTGTAGGCGCATCCGGTTCGGGAAAATCGACGCTCTTGCACCTTATGGGCGCGCTTGACGCGCCAAGCACGGGCGACATTTTCTTTTGCGGGCAAAATATGGCGCATATGTCTGAGGATGAAAAGGCCGCATTTCGGAATTATTCTGTGGGTTTTGTTTTTCAATTCCACTACCTTTTGCCGGAGTTTTCCACAGTGGAGAATGTGGCGATGCAGGGAATTATTTCTGGATTTTCTCGACAAAATGCGTTAAAAAAAGCGAGAGAAACTCTGGAAAAAGTCGGTCTTGGGCATCGTATGGAGCACAAGGTCACCACTCTTTCGGGAGGGGAAAGGCAGCGCGCAGCCATTGCGCGCGCAGTGCTCATGGAACCGCGTGTTCTCTTGGCCGATGAGCCCACGGGTAACTTGGATTTACACAGCGGCAACCATGTGGGGTCGCTGCTTTTGGAATTAAATAAGGAACTTGGCATGAGCCTTGTTGTGGTAACGCATAATGCTGCTCTGGCAGCCAGCATGGGGCGGACTTTGGAGCTTCATTCGGGAGTTTTGTATGATAAAACACTTCAGTAAACGTGGCGTAACAGCGTTTTTTATGGCGCTCACCCTTCTTGTGGGCAGTGCTGTACTCTGTCAAGGTGTGACCGTGGGCGTGGCTCAAGCGGCGCAAAAGCAGACCGTGCTTTTGTTGCCCTATCAAGTCAACGCAGGGGAGAGCATGGGCTCGCTCAAGCAAGACGTGCCACAGCTGCTCATGGAACGCCTTCAGGGGCAAGGGGTGAGTGTCATCCCCATGGACAGAGCACGATACCTTTTGAATACAGCGAAAATCGAAACGCTTGACTTGCAAGCTGCGCGCAAGCTTGGCAAAGACGCAAAAGCCACGCTTGTGGTCTACGGCGTTCTCAATCAGCTTGGCAACGGCTTTACGCTTGACTCGCGCATCGTCCCCATAAATTCCACCGCCTTGCCAGACGTTGTGACGCTGCAAAAGAAAAATATGATTGACCTTGCCAGCGCCACCGACACGCTGACCGGTCGTGTTATGGCGGCTTTGCAAACTCGCGAACCCGCGCAAGGCAGCATGTCTGTACCGGCGGTTGCCGGCGGCACGCTGCAAAAAGGCGGTCTCACAGACATTCGCATTCAAGGCTTGCGCATCATGGATCCAGAGGCCGTGCTCATGCGTCTGTCTATCCGTAAGGGCGATAAGCCCGATGCTGTTGCTATCAACGAAGAAATTAAACGTATTTGGGACATGGGCTATTTTAGCGATGTGTCCGCAAGCGTCGCCCCCGGCAATGTGCTTGTGTTTACTGTGGACGAAAAGCCGCGTATTGACAGCATCACTGTGGAAGGTTCCGACGAAATTGACGAAGACGACATCATGGCAGCCATGAGCACCAAGACAGGTTCTGTGCTTAACGACAGGCTCCTTGCCGACGACTTGCAAAAGGTGACGGAACTCTATCGTAAGGAAGGCTACTACTTGGCGGAAGTGACCCACTCTGTTGTGGGGCGCGATAATAATGCTGTGGCGCGCCTTGTGCTCAATGTCAAGGAAGGCAACAAGCTTTATATTGAAGAAGTCATCATCGAAGGTTTGCAGCACCTTGATAGGGACGACCTTTCCGAATATATGGCGCTCCAACCGCGCAGCCTGCTGTCGTGGTTCACAGGCACAGGCGTCCTGAAAGACGAATACCTTGAGCGCGACTCCAATGCCATCGCGGCCTTTGGCCTGAACGAAGGCTTTGTGGACATCCAAGTGTCTGCGCCGCAGGTGGACTACAGACAGGACGGCATCTACATTACATTCCAAGTGCATGAAGGCCCCCGTTACAAAATCCGCGATGTGGACTTTGGCGGCGACCTCATTGATACCCGCGAGCGCTTGTTGCATGTGGTGCAAATGGATGAACATCAAGAAGAAAATGAATACTTCTCCTTGTCCGTCATGCAAGAAGATACCAAGCGTCTCACTCAATTCTACGGCGATTACGGCTATGCTTTCGCAGAAGTCGACACAAAAATCGTGAAGGATGAGAGCGGCGAGCCATTCTTGAAGCTTGGTTATTTTGTGAATAAGAAGCAGAAGGTGTACATCCGCCGCGCCGTGGTGGAAGGTAACTCCCGCACCCGCGACAACGTCATCTTGCGCGAATTGCGCCTTGCTGACGGGGATATTTACGAAGGCGCAAAGCTGCGTCGTTCCACAGAACGCCTCAATAAGCTTGGCTACTTCTCCTCTGTGGATACAGAACTTGTGCCCACAGGCAATCCCGACGAAGTGGACTTAAAGATTAAGGTCAAAGAAGGCAATACAGGCGCCATCATGGCAGGTATCGGCTACTCCACCTATTATGATGTGGGTGTGTCCGGCTCTATCATGGAGCGCAACCTGTTTGGTCGCGGTTATTGGTTGCAGCTCAACGGCTTTGTGTCGTGGCGCCGTACTTCCGGTACGCTGTCCTTCACAAACCCACGCCTTTACGACACAGAACTCCTTGTGGGCAACGACTTCTACTACACCCACGACTATTGGGATGACTTCACCAAGGACACCATCGGCGACAGTCTCCGCATTGCGTATCCTTTGGGCGAATACACCACCATCGGCGCAGGCTATCGTCTTGAGCGCTACGAATTGTACGATGTAGAGCCAAACAGCTCACGCTCCATCACAGACTACGAAGGCGTCAACTGGACAAGCGCTGTCAATGCGCGCATTACCCGCGATACGACCAACGACCGCTCCCGTCCTACGGAAGGTACCATCACACGCTTGTGGGCAGAATATGGCGGCGGCGGCCTTGGCGGGACAGATAACTTTGTCAAAGGCATGGTTGACTGGCAAGCATTCTACAGCTTCAACCCTGAGAATGTCATCCACGTTCGCGGTCGTTTGGGCGGTGTGTTTGAGAACATGCCCGGCAAGGTTATCCCCGTGTTTGAGCGCTTCTATGTGGGCGGCATTGACACCATTCGCGGCTATGATTACTCGGACATCTCCCCCAAGGATCCAAAATACGGCGATGACATCGGCGGCGACCGTATGGGCGTTGCAAACCTTGAGTATATCTGGACATTCCAAAAGGAATTGGGTCTTTCCATTGTGCCCTTCGTGGACGCAGGTTTCAACATAGACTCCAAGAGCATGAAGAATGTGGGCGACTACATGGTTGCTTCCACAGGCCTTGAACTGCGTTGGCGTTCGCCCATGGGTGACCTACGCATCGCCTATGGCATCCCCTTGGTGGAAGACTACAGCGGCGATGTGCCCCGCGGACGCTTTGAGTTTACCATGGGACAGTTCTTCTAGGATAAAAAGAGAAATAGTATAAACAAACAAGGGCTTATTCGTCGTTACGGTGAATAAGCCCGTTTTTAAGGTGTGTTCACCTTGATGAGGAATATATGGCGCCGCAATCCAAGAAAAAACACGAAGAAAGCTTCATCGAACCCTTTGCACCACATGATAAATATGGCGAAAAAAGCGCCGCGCAACACGCCCTCGACCTGCATGGTCATATGTCTCCCGAGGACGCACAAAAAAATGCGCTCCTCAAGGAGGAACTCTTGAAAAATCCCACGAAGGCATTTTCAAAGTCCTTCTTGCAAGGCACACTAGACGATACTCAGGATAACACTCAGGACAACGCTCAGGACAACACATCAGGAAAAGCCGGAACGAGCACGGGCGACGATGGAAAAGCAACAGAATCTGGCGCCCTTGTCATCGCAAATAGCGCTTCCGTCGCTCCAACAGTCAGGGGCGATTGGACACAAGCGCTGGCAGAGCAAGACTCGCTGGCAGAATACGTCCTCCTCGTCGGCGCCGGACACCTCAGCCGCGAAGTGGCACAGCTCGCCCACTATGTCGGCTTCACCGTCGATGTCATGGATATGCGCAAGGAATACGTGCAAGAAGACCGCTTCCCTCACGCGCGCACAGTCAGACATTGCCCCAACTATGCCAATATTTGCGAGACCTACGACATAGGCCCCCGTCATTCCATTGTCATTTTATCTCACACCTACGAAACGGACTTACTCGTCCTGAGCCACGTCGTCCACAGCGAAGCGCGCTACATAGGCGTCGCAGGCACAGCTCGCAAGCAAGAGCAACTTTTCGCAGAGTTGCGTAAAAAAGGCATCCCCTCCACGGAGCTGGCCTGTGTCTCCTGTCCCATCGGCGTGGA
>CAYJGA010000112.1:0-6376 GCA_964369255.1 uncultured Desulfovibrionaceae bacterium | reverse complement strand
AGAATATGTGATGTTTTCGAAAGGCCTTCACAAGCCGCAACACAATCTCTTACGATCTACCCATTGCGTCTTGCCAGACCCTACTGTCTTTGTACTGCGCAAAAGCGCACTACGACAGAAGAGGTGGTCCCGCAGGGGTCACCAAATGGGGAATAATCCCCTACACCTTACAGCCCCGGTTCATCCCCCGCCTTCATGGTTTGCACCACAATTAAGCAGGGAGGTGAGGTTCCGCATATGGGCTGGAACGGCACGACAGTTTCGGCATTTGGTAACGCCTGCACTTGTCAATACCAAAGCACATCATATAAGTAGGCACACATGCAGAGCACACTCTTAAGCATACGCCACATAACACACCCCTCAAAATGCACTCCGGTCGCATAAGGGCGAAATCAACCCGCCCTTCCCTACCGTTCTAGGGAGACCCCTCAAAAAGAACGCGAGGCGCACTCCTTCCGACGGGCAAAAGGGAATGTACACAGCGACGCTTGAAAGGTCAACACTTTTTTAATCTTTTTTTATTTTTTATTTGCCCTCCCACATTCCCACACCTCTTTCATATACAATACTAATTTTCTCTTGCAATTTTTCGCAACTTACTTCAACATTGCTTATATGTTGCATGAAGAAAAATTTCTCACCTCATACGAAGCGTGGTTTCAAAGCCCTGAGGGCGTCTTTGCGCTTGAGTGTGCCTTGCGCCTCACGCGGGAGCGTCTTTCCCCGTGGTCGCGGCGCGGACGCTCGCTCTTGCTCCTCGGCTTCTCCCATTGGAAAATGGTAGAGATGCTCTGGGAGAGCGGCTTTGATGTCACTGTCTACGCCGCCTCGGACATGCATGCCCATATGGTCACGCAGGCATTACCCGAAAAGGTGGATGTCTACCAAGGGACACTGGAGCACCTGCCCTTTGACGACGCATATTTTGATTATGTCGCGCTCATGCCGCCGCCGCGCATCGAGGCCTATCCCCCGCTCCACAGCATGCTCCACGAAGCCCATCGCCTTGCACACCGCGGCCTCTTTATGCAATGCCTCAACCCCAATTCCCTTGTGGGCATAGGGCGCGCATGCCCACAGCTCCCTCCGTTCTTGCGAAAGGGCTATTGGTGTTCGTGGCGCGATGTGCACACTGTCCTACGCGCCATGACATCTCAAGGGCAAATTCGCACGGCCTCCATCCTCCACGGCCCCTTGGCTTCGTGGAAAAGCCAGAAGCTGGCGCGCATAAATGCGCGCCCCCTCCCCCACGCCTTCGGTGCCCTTATGCATGTGCGCCTGACGCTTGATGCAGCCGCTCCTCTCACAGGGCTGCCCCTCCTTCACACGCCGATCCCCTTGCACCCTCTGCCACAAAGCCCTCTCCTTGAGCGCCAGCAAAACCTCATACACGAACGCCGCCCTCAAAAAGACACAGAAGCGAAACAGAAGCAAAAATTATATAATTAAAAGAAACTCTCCTTAAAAACACTTGCAAGCTCCGTCATATTATGCAAGCATGGGGTCATGGCAGAGAAAAAATCACCACTTTTAGCACACGATGTGCTGTATAAAAAATTTTTTAGTGAGTCGAATATGGTTGAGTCCTTACTACGGGACTTTATCATAGAGGACTTTCGTCTTGACTGTGACTTTACAACCTTAGAGCGTGTTTCCGGTTCGTATGTATCCGATGACTTGCGGGAGCGACACAATGACATCGTATGGCGCGTGTTTTTTCGGCCAAAAGACGACCAAAACGGAGAAGGCGCGTGGTGCTATCTCTACTTATTGCTTGAGTTTCAAAGCACGTCAGACCCCATTATGGCATTGCGCGTACTCTCTTACACGTCGCTCTTGCTCATAGATATTGCCAAGCAAAATGGCGGAGTACATAGGCAATTATTGTCACCGGTCTTTTCCATGGTCATTTATACTGGCAAGGGAACATGGCAGGCGAAGCAGCTCAATGATCTTTTTCCGCCCGCTCTCGGGGCTTTGGCGCAATTTCAGCCAAGTCAGACGTATTTTGTCCTTGACGCGAGCACATTTGGCGCAATAGATCCCAAAAGAGCAGGACTTGCGACACTGCTCTTACGCTTGGAGAAGGTGCAATCGGAAGAGGAACTTTCGCTCCTCGGTGCGCGTATCATCGACGAATTGAAAAAGCCTCAATACATGCATATTAGGTCGCTCTTTTGTGAGTTAATCCGCATAACATTGAAATCATTTAGTGCAGCGAGCGAAGCAGACGAGCACACACAAAATACAGATATTGGCAACGTACAAGATATAGTGGAGGGCTTTCATATGTTATCTGACAGTCTTATGGCGATTGCGGACAAGTCTTATATAAAAGGTATGAAATTTGGTGAGGCAAGAGGCATGGAACTTGGTGAGGCAAGGGGCATGGAACTTGGTGAGGCAAGGGGCATAGAACTTGGTAAGGCGGAAGGCAAGGCGGAAGGCATGCGCACCCTACTACTGGGGCTTGCTTCGCAGCGTTGGGGTGTCATACCTGCTCATATAGAAGCGCAGGTGCAAAGCATGACGAACACAGAAGCCTTGGAACGATTAAGCTTTGCCCTTTTTGCAGCCACATCGTTGCAGGAATTTGAAGCGTCGCTTCTTGCGGAAGTGGCAACAGAAGGCGGGACAGAAGGAAAAGCAGCCAAAAAGCAGTAAGGAGTACCACGCATGCTACGGTGCTCTCATGGTATGAACTCTTTTAAGTGTACCTGCAAAATACTCCTGAGGTAATTTGCAAATCCACGATTGTCGTCAAAGAATGTCTCAAATATTGAGACATGCAAGGATGACTTTCGAGGAGTTCTGCACTTTAATCGACAATTATTCTCATGTCTTCCATTAAAAATCGCCAATTATAAAACCCTGCACCCACTTTGACTGAAATAAGGCGATAATACTCTGCTCTTTTTGTGTCGCAGTGGTGAGGGGTCACCTCATTCCGATTGTGTGAATCATTCTCAATTGAACTTGCCAAATACTCTTGAGAGTGTGCCAAAGCACCAAGTAAGACAAGGATGACTTGTAAGTTGTTTTACATGTTTTTCATTCAAACGCACAGATTGTATAGTTAAACAGATGGTTTTTTTGAAAGGGCAAAAAAACAAATTGGAATGACGTGGCCCAGCCACACCGCATGCGCAATTTATCATTTACAAAGAAGGGCGAAGTGGTTTACATGATACCTTTCACGCGACGCTCCACAGAGTGATTTTTAGATATTTCAAGCGAGGTACATCATGGCTTTAGGCGACGTTCTTAAAAAATTTAAAATACTTATTATATTAGTCCTGCTCGGCGGCCTAGGCGCGGGTGGCTATTATGGCTGGCAGCACTATCTCTTCTTACAAAGCCCAGAGAACTATGTGGCAAAGCTCAACACCGCCCTCACCGCCAACAACATGACAGAACTGGCAAAGCTCATAGACTTCCGGCAACTCACGGAAGAGCTTGCCGCTCGCTTTTTGGCAGCGCCCCTTCCCAACGAAGACGTGAAACCCAAGGGCAAGGGGACAACGCAGCTGGCCGAAGAAATGCAACAGCACTTTATGGAGGCACTCCTCACTCGCGATGAAGAGCCAAAACCTGCGCCCCCAAAGAACGCACTGCGCCCCATCGAACCCTTTCCCGACGATTTTGCCAAGCAGCTTGTGGGCAATATCACTTTAAAATCAAGCGATGAGCACAGCGCCGTAGCTCAAGTCGTCATCCACTACCCACGCACAAAAAAAGATGTCACCTTCCTCTTACAGCTGGAAAAGAAACCCGACTGGATAATGACGCGGGTGGCAAATATTGACCAACTACTCCACGTCTACATCGAAGAAGAAAAGGTCATGGACGCCATGCGCCAAGACGCGTACATAAACAAAATGAACGAAAACGCCAAGCGTATGAAGGCGCAGTTTATTGTCCATTCCTGCCTCGCATTCATGCAAACCATTTCCCAGCAAGACGGCGGTATCCTCATTGTGCGCGTCAAGGGCTACAACAAAGGCCCTCAAATAATACGTAACATGACCATTGAAACCATCGTCACAGGCAAAGGTCCACAAGGGGATTTTTCATTCAAGCGCAATCTCAACTCCGCAACACGCATCCTGCCTGCTGTGGACTTGGAAGACTCATACACCCTTGAGCTTGACCCAAACAACCCCGAAGATCAAACCATATTGCAAGGACACGGCTTCACGTGCACAGCCCTCCCCACGACCATGACCCTTGGCAACGGGGAATTTCTCTTCGTTCACAAACAACAAGATACGACCATACGCCAATAACAGATTGTGCGAAAATCATAGCAAGGAGTTTTTTTCATGAAAAGCATGACACGTTCAACCCACCTCTCCCTCCACGTCCATAAGGACACGGCCACCATGGCGGAGAGAGCCGCCCACATCTTCGCAGACCACTGCGAAGCCGCCATTGCTGAACGGGGCATTTTTACAGTGGCACTGTCCGGCGGCGTCACCCCGCTCCCCCTTTACAAACTTCTCAGCAGCGCCGACTGGGCAGAGCGTCTCCCATGGGACAAAATTGCCATCTACTGGGTTAATGAGTGCTGCGTAGAGCCGGATAACATTAACAGTTTCTACAATTTTACGCGCGAAAACCTCCTTTCCAACGTCAACGCCACCCACTTCTATCGCATGCGCGGCGAAGACCATGCAGAAAAGGCCGCAGAGCATTACGACAAGCTTCTGCGCCAGCACTTCGATGCCGCCATCCCCCGCTTTGACTTTGTCCTCCTTGGCATGAGCGCCAATGGCAACACGGCCTCTATGTTCCCCGGCTCCCCTGCCCTGCTCGAAAAAAAGCGTCTCTGCCTCGACCAATACGTTCCCGACCGCAAAGCCGACCGACTCACCCTCACGCTCCCCGTCATAAACAACGCACGCTGTTGTCTCTTCCTCGTCTCAGGCAAGGAAAAGCATCAGTCCCTGCAAACGGCGCTCAACCTGCTCGCGCCGCCCGCACTGCCAGCCCAAATGATTCGCCCCGTCTCCGGCGAGTTAATCTGGATTGTGGACGACAAAGCCGCTCTTGGGGAGTAAAGTTTTTTGTTTTTTAAGTTTTTTTCGTGGGGGGGAAAACTTTTTTTCCTAAAAAAGTTTCCCCCAACCCCTTTTCAAAAAAACTTTTAGACTTCACAAAGCACTAAATTACCTATGGCGCTTTCCCTGTGCATTTCTTTTGTACTGACCTTTATACACCTGTCTTTTTTCACGTTTCTTGCATGCGCTGAGTTCTTTCGTTCTACTCTGCCCTACTATGCCGAGCGTTATTTCAAGACGCCCCAAATTGGCCTCAATAAGGCGTACACGCACTTTTTGTCCCAAGGCGAAGCGCTCGCCGTGGATAACACCAAGTAACTCTTGGCGGCGCGGGTCGTATTCAAAGAGGTCGTCTCCCAGTAAGCGAACAGGCACAAGCCCCTCCACCGGCATAGTGGCAAACTCCACAAAGAAGCCGAAATCTGTGACACCGCTGATAATAGCATCGAAGCCCTCACCCTCGCGCCCCTGTAAGAGCAATGTGGCAAGGCGACGCGCCATTTCGCGCTCCGCCTCCAGCGCTGCCCGCTCGCGATGATGCAAGTGTTCCCCCCACTGAAGCAAGCGCGGCTCTGTGGGGATGCGACCCGAACCAATCCCAAGAGCGTATTTCAGCGCGCGATGGACGACCATGTCAGCATAGCGCCGTATGGGAGAGGTAAAGTGGCAATAACAGGCAGAAGCAAGGCCAAAGTGCCCCACATTTTCGGGAGTATAGCGCGCTTGCGTCATGGTGCGGAGCGCGAGTCTGTTGAGGAGAAAGGCGTCGCTGCTGCCTTCGACGCTTACATTGTCATCGCTGTTCTGCGCCGCACGTAAAATGCTCTGCAAGTCCGTAGCTTTTGCGCGCGGTGGTATGTGTTTGGCAAGGTTTGTTGTGGAAAGCGTTTCAAAAAGGCCGCGAATGCGCTCAGGGTCAGGCTCGGGGTGGACACGATAAAGAAAGGGCACATCCTTGTCCTCTAAGAAACGCGCCACAGCTTCATTGGCGGCGAGCATGCACTCTTCAATCATTTGATGGGCAAAGTGATGTTGCTTTTTTCGAATATCCGCGATGCGGTCTTGTGAATCAAAAACATACTCCGGTTCCGGAAGCACGAAATCCAAGGCGCCTCGTTCGATGCGGCGCTGGCGCAGTACGTGCGCAACGTCACGCGCGTGCTGGAGCATGTTGAGTAAGACCTCTGCATTATCATGCTTTTTTGAGAATGCCTCTCGAGCAGTCGCATTCTTTGTCATGACACTGTCGCGTACCTCATCATAAGTGAGACGTGCGGCGGAACGCAGGATTGCAGAGGTAAAGTGCGATTGAT
>CAYJGA010000111.1:989-6392 GCA_964369255.1 uncultured Desulfovibrionaceae bacterium | reverse complement strand
CACAGCAATACCCCCGCGCCTCACAGCAATACCCCCGCGCCTCACAGCAATACCCCCGCGCTTGAACGCAACGCACCTGCGATTATTCAGGCCTCGTGGAGAACATCAGGCGATTTTCTCTGGGACGGCGCTCCCATCGCCTTTGCAGTGGGCGGCGACGCAAACACACACACACTCCACAGCGTCAGCCTTGAGAATGTGCATATCGAACTGGAAAATGACCATCTTACGCTGAATGGCCTCGTGCGTGACGTCTTCACCGCACCGCGCATTCAGGGTGTTCTTGATATTGGTCGCGTCAGCTTGACGCAGTGGTTTGGCTTTGCGCGCAATCTGCCGCCGGGCTTACAATACTCTCTCGACGAAATCACAGGAAGCCTCTCCTTCACCCTCGACGGAAAATCACTCGATGTCCCCTTTATCGACGCGCACGCCGCCGACGCGCACTTTCAAGGGCGCGGGGGTGTAGCCTCATGGGATGATATTGTCATCTTCCTTGATGTGACAGCGCCGCATGTGACCTTAGGCAAGGCATTTGCGGAAGCAGAAGGCCTCACAGCGCCGACAGTCACCTTCCATCATGGCCCCTTAACGCCCATCCCCGGAACACCGGAAGCGCGTAGCATGTCCGGTCCGGACATCAACTATGATATAAACATCGGCGCCGACGCTGTGGATGTGTGGTCATTGCGTGCGGGGCACGTGCGTTTTCGCTGCCTGCCCGCCGCAGACGTCATAAAGGGCGCCAATGCCCAAGATAAAACACTGACAAAAGTGCCCAAGGGTACGCCAGAAACGGCTGTGCTCCTTGGTTTTCGCGTGGGTAATCTCTACGGAGGGCGTGCGCAGGGTGACTTGTGGCTCTATCACTTGCTGACAAAGGAAGGTGTCCATCAAGACACGGCCTACACTTTACACGCGGATGTGCAACAAGTACGCCTTGAGGATGTCATTTCGCGCTTTCGAGATGTGGAAGGCTTACAGCCTGTGGGGGGTCGTTTTTATGCAAAAACACAGCTGACAGCACAAGGACAAGACCTCAGCAGCTTCTTTTTGACACAAAAGGGCACGCTGGACGCGCGCCTTGAAAAGGGCTTTTTTGCCGATGAAAAAACGAAGCATTTTTCCTTTGATACGCTCACCCTTGACGCTTCCGTGCGGGCGCTCGACGCGCTCAAGAGCGCGCCCACAAAGGCTTCTGGCTCGCGCGACGCTGACAGCATCCCCGACATCTTGCGCTATGACGGCTTATGGAATATAGCACTAAAAAACAAAGACATGAGCGCACAAGGCCAGCTCAAGGGCGCCATAGACTTCACCGACTCCACCTACACCACCCTTCTCTTTGAGCGTCTTCACGGCGAGCTTGGGTTTGTGTTGCATGACACAGCAAGCCCTCTTGGCATGCGTCTCTCTCCGCGGGTGCAAGGCTCTTTCTCGCTGAACACAAAGAAGGGGGCTTTTCGTGTACACGCAGCGGACATGCGCCTTCCCGAGCTGGACAATACTGTCATCACAGGCGGGGCGACGCTGGACTTTTCCAAGGAAATGCGCTTGAGCGCAGATGTGGAGACGCGCCTCAAATCTCTTTCTTCGTTCTTACAAAGCGTCTTCCAAGAAAAAGCGAAGGAGCATTTGCTCCACTCGCCGCAAACTGTGCGCCTCAAGGCACAAGTCAACATTGACGAAAAAGAATTGCGCTTTGACGCCTTATCCGGCGCATGGGGCGACGAACTTGAATTTCAAGGGAAAGTGCGCAAAATCTTCGGCAAAAAGCCACAGTGGGATTTCACCCTCCAAGGCACCATGTTCGATTGGGAGACCATGTTTCCGTCAAGCAAGACGGAGAGCGCACAGGCCGCCGCTGCTGCCAAGCCATGGTCATGGACATGGCTTGAAGAGCTTAACGCGCAAGGAACTGTCGCTCTACAAATGTTTCGCATAAGTAAAATAGCTTTTACAGATATACACTTGCCTGTGCGCGTAAAAGACGGAATACTTGACTGTAAAGACACGACATTCGCACTTTACGGCGGCAATGGCACATTGGACTTTGTGGGCAAAACAGCCCCCAACATGCAAGGCGCCCTCAATATTCAAGGCGGCCTCACTGTCGCACGCATGCAACTTCCCCTCATGAGCGCCGCGCAGCAACTCCCTACGCTCATAGGTGGCACAGGCAATGCATGGTTTTCCGTACAAGGCCCCTTGCGCCGTGCGGACGACGCCATCAACGCCCTCGAAGGTACATGGCGCATCAAACTTGAGGACGGGTACTTGCAAGAGCGTAACGACGACGGTTCCCTCAAAAAAGATATGACACAATTTCATACTGTGGAAGACGCGGGCACCTTTTCCAAGGGCATATTGCACAGCAATAACTTCCTTGTGACAGGCCCCGATGTGAACATCAACGGGAACGGTTCTGTGAACTTCATCAAAAACAAGTTGGATGTGCGATGGAATGTCAGCGCCTCCGGTTTTACAAATATCCCCGTGCGCTTTCATGGAGATATAGATAATCCCGAACGCGAAGTAAGCGCCGGCGCTGTCATATTCCAAGCAATTTTTGGCATCTTCCACATCTTCGGTTCCTTTGTAAACGGCTTTTTTGAGCTGTTCAAGTAGGCATCCGGATCATTCTAAGTTGTTTTTTTGAAGGGGTTTAGGGAAAGCTTTTTTTGGGGGAAACTTTTTTTAGGAAAAAAAAGCTTTCCCCCAAGAAGAAAAAAAGTTTTCCCCAAACCCCTTTCAAAAAAAGAAAAACATCGCATATTTTCAGTTGACGACAGCACGCGCACTGGCTATGAATATGCCCATATTCATAAGGAAGTACCTGCCCATATGCCATTCAATTTTCCGAAGCTTTCTGCTCTGCGCCAACCCATGGCGCATTCACTGTGTGCATGGATGTGCGTCGTGTTTTGTCACATGTTCCTCGTTCAAAGTGCACACGCGCGCAGCATCGAATCGCTCACAGAAGCTTTACGCGCCAGCGTCAGCGCCGGCGACATACTCAGTCTGGACGCAGGGCTTGATCTCATTCTCACAGAGCATACTCACGGAACCATTGAGGCAATCACACAAAGCCCTTGGGGCAATCAGCTTACAGACGATCTCATCGAAAAATACATCCTCCCCCTCAGAGTCACAGGCGAACCACTTGAAAATTGGCGCGCAACACTCAGAAAGGAACTTGTACCCATCATAAAGCACAAACAAGCAAAAACATTTTTAGAAGCAGCCTCTCTCATCCGCCATTGGGTCAACAGCCAAGCCCTCCCCGGCGCCTCGCACCCTTGGGATCTCTCGCCATTTGCCTTGCGCAAGGCAGGTCAAGGACGCTGTGAGGAATTAGGCATACTCTTCATCTGCGCTGCGCGTGCCGTCGGCATCCCCGCACGCGTCGCCTATGTGCCCATGTGGCGCGGTTCCGACAGCAACCATATGTGGGTAGAAGTGTGGGACGGCAACACATGGCTCCCATTTTCCGTAGAACAAGATGCCGCCCCCGCGGGCACAGGCTGGTTCTTACCACAAACACAGTACGCCGGCCTCGTCCTCGCGAAGGGTTATGGCAAAGCGCCCGCGCACCTTGAGAAAGGAGAAGAACTGCTTCACAGCGACGCAATATCCTTCACCATCAACCGCACCGCCCTCTACACCACCACAGGCACAGCATGCCTTGAGGCCATCGGCAATACGAGTACACACACACGCCTTAAAGTGTACGTTTTTAATAGTGGTCGGCCGCGCTCTCTCTACAGCAAAAAAGCGCACGACCTCTGCCTTACGCTTGGGACGGGCACATATCTTGTGAGCGCAGAAACAGGCGACGCCATGATATTTGACCTCATACGCGTCATTCAGAACGAGCACAGTCGGGTGCGCTTGAATATCCCGCAGAACGATGGCATTCTTGGACTGAAAAAAGAATACACGACAAGCGCTTTGCGCGAGCTTGAGCGACAAGGGCATGTGCCACCGCAGAACGCATATGCCCCCACTCCCCCAAGCCCGGCGGCGCTGCCTCCCCTGCAAACAAGCAACGCCCTCTTGGCACCCCTCTCCTCCACAGATAGGTTTTATGCCAGACAAAACGAGCTTAAACGAGAACGCGTACACGCACAAAACGCATGGCGCACCATGTGGGGCAACAGCCCAAAAACCGCTGAACAGAACGCGCTCTTTGAGCGCTACGTCTATGCCTCCCGCATTGACAGAGAAAACTTTTCCCACTGGCAAATCCTGCTACGCAATCGCCTCGACGCAGGACACGCAAGTACGCCCGCAAACGCCCTCGAAAAAGCGCGCCACTGGGCAACAAACTTACGCAACCTCCCCCCAAAAGGCAGCGACAGCATGCTCAACGCCTCACTGAGCCTTGAAACCATCGTGCGCACTGGCTTCGTCACCTCACTCAAGGAAAGACTTCTTGCCCTCGTCGCAGCGCTGCGAGTACAAGGCGTCCCCGCAAAACTCTCCTATGAGCGAGACATTTTTAATGAACCTGTCAATCCTTATGTGGAAATGTGGGACGGGCAACGCTGGGTAATACTCTAACACATTGCGAATTTTATGAATACACGACATCTTTCTCTGCTCGCAGGGCTTCTATCACTCTGGTTTCTACTGACATTTTTCGGCCACGAAGACTTTTCCAACCACATTTATGCCCCTCTCAGAGAACTCACAGGACATGTCACCATGGAATACATCTGCGCTGTTGGCATCGCCGTCCTGACGCTTGCTCTCGCCGCCCTTGTCCGCACAACGGCGCGCTGGGACAGTACGCTTGAGCGGGGGCGCTGGCTGCTCGTCATCACCATGATGGTCGCATCCGTCTTCACGCTCATGGTTACTAATATTGAAATTATACACTATTTTCAATACGCACTCCTCATCGTCCTCTTACGCCTTTGCGGCCTTTCGGAGCTTAACGCCTACATCTTCGCCTTCCTCATCAGCCTGTGCGATGAAGGCCGTCAGTATTTTTGTTTTCCGCGCTTCACGGGTTACTTCGACTGGAATGACATATTTATCAATAATCTCGGCATTATCCTTGGCATACTGATGACACGAAAGGCGCCTGTGCGCCGCGGCGGCCTCTCCAAGTGTGTGGCGGTGACTTCCCTCCTCACAGCTATCTCCATAGTCGCGTGGCTTGGCACATACATAGCCTCAGGCACCCTGCTCCTCAACACTGTGCTCCCCGCTGGCAACACGCCCACGGCCTTTCCTGTCATCAACGGCGTCGAGCACATGGCGCTCTCCCTCAAGGACGCCTCCCAGCCATTTTGGCACACACTCGCACGCGGGCGCACCTATCACATGCTCGGCGTTGCAGAAGGCTTCGTTTTCTGCACTATAGCGGCCTATCTTCTCTGGAAGCTTGTGGCAACA
>CAYJGA010000111.1:0-979 GCA_964369255.1 uncultured Desulfovibrionaceae bacterium | reverse complement strand
CACCTTCACGACGCATGCATATGCAACCACCCCGACACCCTCTCCTGCGCACGAACTACCACAGCCGTATCCGCCGCCCCAGTCATATCCGCCGCCCCAGTCATATCCGCATATTGACGCCCTGCCCACATGGACAGCCACACAAACCCACAGCCCTATCCTTGTCGATGGCACATTCAACGACCCTCCATGGCAAGACGCCCAATGGACAAGCGACTACAAAGACCTTGTGGACACATCCCCCGTATGGCTGCACACCGAAAGTGCCTTCCTGTGGGATGCCACTCACCTCTACCTCGCCATGCGCCTCCAAGAGCCTTGGCTTGAGGCAAAAATATTTGAGCGCGACGGGCCAGTCTATCGCGACCCCGACATGGAAATCTTCATTGCGGGTAAAAACGCCTATTGGGAGCTTGAAGTCAACGCCGCCGGCACCATCTACGATGTTTTCTGGATTTGGCGCGACGCCCTCCACCCTGCATCCTATTTCACCCCGCATGCATGGCAAGAAGCAAAGCGCCGCGTCCTCCTCCTCAGTGGCATCGCAGAGCACAAACACCCCCGCGGCGAGCGCATAGGTTTTATCGATGCCAACATAAAGGACTTACAAGTCGCCGTCAGTCTCCAATGCGACAGTGGGGGGGGAACACTTAACAAGAATGATGATATGGACAAGGGCTGGTGCGTCGAAATTGCCATTCCGTGGGCAAGCATAGCCCACATCCATGAGGCCAACACATGGCAGCCAACAAAGAATGCGCGTGTGCCCCTTAACGTCTTCCGCTTCGTCAACCGCGATGCACAGGGCGCACTCCTGCCCATGCTCCGACCCGCCGCGTGGGCACTCGCCCCGCACCACGTCTTCGATGCGCACATGCCTGAGAAGTTTGGATGGTTGGAATTACGCTAGTATTTTGTAAAGGCTAGGGGCTGTTTCTAAATAAAGAGATTTTTTTGAAGGGGGTTTGGGGGAAAGCTT
>CAYJGA010000110.1:0-6440 GCA_964369255.1 uncultured Desulfovibrionaceae bacterium | reverse complement strand
AAGTTATTTGTTTTGGAGCTTTTCGTGAATGTATCTGAAAAGTTCTCTCTTGGCGCCAACATCCTCTCGTGCTCGTTCCACGAGCGCGCGCAGGGTGTCGGCCTCTGTCTCATCTGTACATAATGAGCCAATCACACGCGCCTGTTCGGCGGGAGCACCGTCGAGCAGGGCGGCGCGCAGGCGTTCCGCACGATGAAAGACAGCCGTTTCTTGTGTGTGGCCTTGTTGCATTTTTTGCAGCGCATGGCGCACGGCCTCTGCGTCACACTCGCGCATGAGCTTGCCAATATATTGTTTTTGCCTGCGCCTGCCCTCATTGTCCTTGATGCGTGCCATGAGCGTGAGTGCTTCCACAAGTTCCGGTGTCAGGGGCAGTTTTTTTGCGCGCGCAAGGGGCATGGCCACAAGCTCTTCCCCAAGCACTTGCAAGGCGGTGCTGTCGCGTTTTTTTTGAGAGCGGCTTTGCCACTGTTCCTCTTCTGTATGGGGGTGCCGGGGGCTTCCATCCACATCGCCCAAGGCATTTTCTTTGTCCGCATCCCACTGATATTTATTTTTCTTTTTTGCCATACTCGTGCCTTTTTATTCCGCTAAACCCAACAACACGCCCACAAAAACAACCACAGAAACAAGGCCGTTCAGGGTGAAGAAGGCCATATTGACGCGCGTTAAGTCCTGTGGACTTACGCACCTATGTTCCCAATACAAAAGCCCTGCCATGCCTGCCCAAATGACATACCAAAAACCGGAAAGCCCTGCGCTATAGCCGCCAAGCAAAAGACAAAGGGCTGTTACCACATGGGAGCAGGCCGCAATCACGAGGGCTTTTTCAAGGCCAAAGTGGGCGGGTACGGAATGCAAACCCATGCTTTTATCAAAGTTTACATCTTGACAGGAGTAGAAAATATCAAAGCCCGCCACCCAAAATGTCACTGCCCAAAAGAACAGGAGGGGTGTGACATGCAGCACAGGCGTCACACTGAGCCAGCCCGCCAAGGGCGCAAGCCCGAGACTCGTCCCCAACCAGAAGTGGCATAGCCATGTGAATCGTTTCGTATAGCTATAAAAGGCCACAGAGGCGAGCGCCGGAAAGGAGAGCCAAAAGCACAGCGTATTCAGCCCCGCACAGGCGAGTATAAAAATCGCCGCCATGAGGGCGCAAAAGTACCACGTCTGCCGCACGCCAAGCTCTCCTGTGACGAGGGGGCGTTTTGCTGTGCGTGGATTTTTACTATCGAAGGGGAGGTCAACAAGACGATTGAAGGCCATGGCAAAGGAGCGCACAGCCACCATGGCGATGGTGAGTATACAAAGGTGCCAGAGGCCGGGAAAGCCGTTTGCCGCCAAGAAGGCGCCGCTGTAGGCGAAAGGAAGAGCGAAGACAGAATGTTCAATTTTGATCATTCGACAAATGGCATAAAAGCTTCCGGCGGAGCGTAAATCTCCCTGATGCAGCATGGTGAACTCCTTATTTTAGGCGTGTCATCATGTTTTTTTGGAGACATCAACGACGCGCTCCTCCCTCATACATCCATTTGCATTTTTTTTCAAGAAGAAGAATGCAGTGCAAAATGAGAGCGCACAGGTTATTCTCACGTGTTTTTTTGAAGGGGTTTTGGGGAAAACTTTTTTTGGAAAAAAAGTTTTCCCCAAAGTCCTTTCAGAAAAAAACAAAATTGGAATGCTGTGTGCATTATATATCTTGACATTTAGATAAAAAAGCTGACAAAGTAAGGGCGTCGAGAGTGTCATTCATTTTTCTCTGACGGCCGTATGGGGGCTGGGGTGATGCACTGGTGCTTCCATGAACAAAGTGGGATATTATATATAATGGTGCATAGCGTGAGAGTTGATGTTCCGCTTATGGAGCATGAGAGCTTTCTTGCAGTGCCAAGGCAACAGCAACTAAGGAATAGTAAGAAATGGAGCTTAAGGATCATAAAGTCCTCGTGGCAAACAGGGGCGAAATCGCCATACGCATCGCGCGTGCCTGTCATAAACTAGGCATTCCCTTCACCTGCGTGTATACGACAGAAGACCATGACTCAGGCCATGTGCGTTATGCCAAGGCTATCAAAGAAAGCGACGGAACAGCGTGCCTTTATAGGGTTTCGTCCTATCATGACGCCAACGAAATCATGTCCGTGGCCGACGCAGCCAAGTGCACAGCCATACATCCGGGCTACGGCTTCTTTGCTGAAGATTTTCGCTTTGCTCGCCGTGTCACCAAGCGCGACCGCAAGCTCATATTCATAGGACCCTCATGGAAAATTATTCGGGAGCTTGGCGATAAAATCAATACAAAGCGCCTTGCGCGCAGCCTTGGAGTGCCCACTGTCCCCGGTTCAGATAAGCCTGTGTACGACGAGATGGAAGCGGAAAAAATCGCGCGTTCTGTTTTTGACTTCCAGAGCGAGCGTGGTATTAAACGCCCCCTCGTCTTAGTGAAGGCTTCTGCGGGCGGCGGTGGCATGGGCATCGAAGAAGTCTATGATATTGACATTTTCCGCTCTGTCTATCGACGCATCCGCAACTATGCCTTGCGTCAATTCAAAGACGAGGGTGTGCTCATTGAACAGCGCATCAAGGACTTTAACCACCTCGAAGTGCAAATTGTTTCCGACAGAAGCGGAAAAAATCCTGTCCATTTTGGGACGCGTAATTGCTCCATCCAGTCCACCGGCCTCCAAAAACGTATTGAAGTCGCCCCCGGTTTTGACCCTGAAAACATTGAATATTCCTTTGACGCTGCGCAAGTTTTGCGCGATATTATTCACTATTCTCTCACCATGGCGCGCAATGTGGGTTATGACAATGTGGGGACATGGGAGTGGATTGTCACACGAGACGGCGAACCCTTCCTCATGGAAGTCAACACACGCATCCAAGTGGAAAACGGCGTTTCTGCCCGTATTTCCAGCGTGCGCAATCGCATGGCATTGGGAGAAGTAGACCTCATCGCCGAACAAATACGCATCGGCCTTGGACAGCCCCTCGGCTATTCTCAAGAGGACATTGCCTTTGAAGGCGTGGGCGTGGAATATCGCCTCATCGCAGAGGACCCCGATAATCGCTTTTCCCCATGGGTGGGCACCATCGACAATTTCCGCTGGAGCGAGCGCGACTGGCTCACCATGTTGACCCACGTCCCCACGGACAAAGCCTATGAAATCCCCACAGAATTTGACCCAAACCTTGCCCTTGGCATCATTTGGGGAGAAAATCTGGCACAAGCCCGTGCCCGTGGCGAAGAATTTTTGACAGACCTCACCCTGCAAGGCCACAATGCCGCAGGAGAAGCGCTCAAGTCAAACATCCAATTCTTACATCAAAACACGTCGCGCATCCTACGTTTTTAGCGCGAACCATGACAGCATAGCAACGAGAGTAGAGAAAAACATGGACAATTCCATCGAAAAACGCCTCCTCGGCCTGTCCGAAAGGCTTACCTATATACAAGATGTCTTCCTGCAAAAGCACCAAGATAAAATTGAACTTCTGCGGGAAAAACTCGAACAACTCAACACGCGCCTCACCTTCATGCCCCATGATGAGAGCAACGCGCACACAGAATTGCTCACCCTTGAAGAGCTCTTCATGTTCATGGAACGCAAACTTGAATCAAGCCTCACAAGCATGGACAAAGTGCGTATCGTGCGTCATCCGCAGCGTATGTGCCTGCGTGACATCTTGGAAAATGTCTACGATAACTTTACGGAAATCGGCGGACAAGACGAATACAGCATCGACCCAAGCATGCTCATCGCCCGCGCCATAATCACACGTCGCCGCGGCAAAAAGACGTATAATCAGTCTGTTATGGTCATCGGACAAGAAAAAGGACACGGCGCAGAATTTCGCAACGGCGGCTCCGTAAAACCGTGGGGCAATGCCAAGGCGCTGCAATATATGCGCGTTGCCGAGGCAGAAGGCATTCCAATCCACACATTTATTTTTACGCCCGGCTCCTATCCTGTGGAGGATTACCCCGGCGCCGCGCAACAAATTGCGCGCAATATCTATGGCATGGCGAAGCTGCGTGTGCCCGTCGTCGCAGTCATTTCCGAAGGCGGCTCAGGCGGTGCGGAGGCCATCGGCCTTGCGGATAAGCGCCTCATGCTCTCCCACGGTTACTACTCCGTCATTTCGCCGGAGGGTGCCGCAGCCATCGAAGGGCGCATCAAAGCGGGACAACGCGCTTCCGCAGACCTCATCGAATACTGCGCAGAAGCGTTGCATATCACCGCAGAGGACAATTTGCGCTTTGGCTACATTGACCAAGTCATTCAAGAGCCACCCCTCGGCGCACGCTCCACGCACTTTGATTTTTTCCGCACACTGCGTCAAGAAGTCATCCGTGCCACGGACGAAGTTGTCATCTCAAGCCGTGCCACACCGGGCTTGCGCGGTCTTGCTTTGACGCGTCGCCGCGCGCCGCACATCGACCTTGAACGACGATACTTGAGCTGGGGCTTAAGCTCCGGCAACAAGACGCGCCTTGTACAAAATCGTCAACAAAAGTATTTGCGTCTGTCGCGCTCTGCGTGTAAGGATCGTCGCCCGTGGTATTCAAAGTGCTGGCGCAACATTGCAGGCGCCGTGCTTATGCGTTGGAATAAAATCAAGTACGATTTTTACCGCAAGCATCAGCAGCGCATAACCGCCTTTGTGGAAGTGACGGAAAACGAGTGGGAATTGTTTAAAACGCGTGTAAAAATGCCATTTAAGCATATGCGCCGCGCGCTCCCCGGTGGTGCGTCCGGCAGTGCAGATGTTGCCGCAATCAAACAAAGCCACAAGGACGAGCTGACGCAGCTGTCCACATGGGCGGGCGAAGGCCAGCGTCGCCGCTGGAATTACTTGTCACCTCGATACAAGGTCGACCGCACTGTAAGCTGCCCAAATGCTGAAAAGTACGGCTGTCTTGACCTGTGGGGTCCCGACCTTTTTGCAGAGTTTGCCGGCGTATGCAGTTCCTGCGGTCACCACTTTGTGATGGAGCCGGAGTGGTATGTGCGCAATGTGTTCGACACAGGTTCCGTCTTTGAGTTTAACGCCGAAATCGAAGCCGGCAATCCCTTAGAATTTAAGGGTTTTGAAAGTCGTATCCAAGAAGCACAACAGCGCACCGGCGCAAAAAGCGGCTGCATGACTTTTGAGGCCTGCATCGACGGCGTCAAAGTGGTCGTCGCCATGCTCATGGGCACATTCCGCGGCGGCTCCGTAGGCGCTGCCGAAGGGCAAAAGTTCGTGGAGGCCGCAGAATTGGCGCTGAAAAAGCGCTATCCTTTCATTGCCTATGTGCACGGAACAGCAGGCATCCGCATTCAAGAAGGCACCCACGGCGTCATCCAAATGCCTCGCTGCACTGTGGCTGTGCGTCGCTACATCGAAAGCGGCGGCCTTTATCTTGTGCTCTACGACACCAATTCCTTCGCAGGCCCCGTCGCCAGCTTCCTCGGCTGCTCGCCCTATCAATTTGCCGTGCGCTCCTCAAATATTGGTTTTGCGGGGCCGGGTGTCATCAAGGAAACAACGGGCATTGACATTCCGCCGCGCTATCATCGCTCGGACAATGCCCTCGCCCGCGGTCATATCCAAGGCATTTGGGACAGGCGCCATATCCGCGCCAATTTGAAGCAAGCATTGCTCACCATCGGCGGGCGCAATGTTTATTACAGATAATAAATATGCATGATAATACATTCGTATATTAGGAAAAATATATGCTTGACGTAAGTACACTGCTCGAAGAAATCAAGGCCTCTCCTTACGAGGAATTGTGCATCCGTGCGCCCCACACAGGACGCGTCACCTTTGCCGATATTCACGAAGGCGACGCCGTGCACGGCCCGCAAGGCGACTGGAAGGAAAAGCCCGGCTCGCTCCTGCTCACCATCGAACGAGAGCGCAACCCAAAGCCCATCCATGCGCCCGAAAAAAGTGAAATCTGCGCCATCCACGCAGACCTCGAAGGGCAATTTGTGGAGGCGGGCACACCTCTCCTCACACTGCGTCACTTTCTCACAAAGGACGAGGTCAAAAAGAAAATACTGCAACGCGCCCTCCACCTCTTCGTAGCGCCCGAGCGTGCAAAGTATTACTTTGCGCCCGACGTCGACAAGAAAGTACGCGCCTCCGGTGCGCAAAACGTTTCTGTCACCGATGGCATGGAGCTCTTCATCATGTCGCGCATGAAGCGTGAAGCGCCCCTCTACTATCACGGGCCGCAAGGGCGCATCTATGCCATCTACTTCAAAGCCACCGAAAACGTCGACGCAGGCGCGCCACTCATAGGCGTCTGTCCGCCCGACCAAATCGCCGCCATTGAGGAAGTCGTCCTTCGCGTCCAAACCGAATGGCGCGAGCAGTAGGGTTTTTGTTTTGTTTTTGTTTTTTTTGAAAGGGGGTGTGGGGGAAGACTTTTTTTCTTGGGATTT
>CAYJGA010000109.1:0-6515 GCA_964369255.1 uncultured Desulfovibrionaceae bacterium | reverse complement strand
CTGTACATTTGGACGCCGCATTTTTTGCCATACGCGCCATGGTGGCATTAAACTCTTGTACACTTATATCGGACGGAAGCTTAAAAACACTGCCCCCAAATGTACATGTTGTCAAAATATCTGTGCCTGCATGTATATAAGCTTCATGAATACCTTGTAATATATCTGGACGCTCAAGACAAAAACGCTCCGGACTCATGCCCGGCGGCAAGCCGCGCGACTGGAGCATGGTGCCCATGGCACCATCTAAAAAAAGATTTTTTCCGGATTGTAAAATTTGCTCAAAATTTTTCATAACTACCTCGCTAAAAGATCAAATACAGCTTTTTATCCATTACTTCAAAATGTCTATATCAGTAAGTGCCTCATATTAAAAAGACTTCAATCAAACCCATATAATGATTGACAGCAACAAAAGAAGGGCTGTACAAGGGGCATACATTGCCCGCCACATGTGCTCTTGTGAAACGGGAAATCCCTATTTTGAGAAAGGCTTCGGGTAAATAATATGTCAGAAACAACTCAAACTGTTCACTATACTTGAAAAATCGTCTGCACTTACGCATAAAGTACACACGATTATCGCACAGCCCTCGCGCCTTTCACACACATACAAACACTGTCCAGAGAATATATATGAAAAAAGATAAAAAAGATACTCCCAAAACACAGCTATCCCTGCATGAAAATGAAGAGAGTGCTGTGAAAAAAACGACTGCTACAAGGGTGCAAAAAAAAACAAGAAAAGCATCTGTCAGCCCAACAAAGGAAGCGACACAGACAAAGACGAAGCGGCATAAGGAAGGAGAGTCTCATACAGGCACAGAACCTGATGGCCTTGCTACTGCTGCTACAGCCGCCGTTGTCGATGCTGATGTTGTGGAGAACGATGAGGACGTTGACGCGAATAGCTTCGACACTGATGATTTCGACGCAGGCAACTTCGACGCAGACGGCTTCGATGTAGACGGCTTCGATGCAGACGACTTCGACGCAGACACTTTTGACACCGATTCCCTCAACGACAAAAATATCCAAGACAACAGCACAAACACGCTGCCCGTCATTGCCCGTGCGCACTTGCCCGTCGCCGCAGGCACAAAGGATAGTCTGCACCTATATATGAAGGAAATCAGCCGCTTTCCCATGCTCAAGCCAGACGAAGAACACATGCTTGCCAAAAGGGTTCGTGACCACGGCGACACAGACGCTGCCTTTCGCCTCGTCTCCTCGCACTTGCGCTTAGTCGTCAAAATCGCCATGGACTTTCAACGTCGGTGGATGCAAAATGTGCTTGACCTTGTCCAAGAAGGCAATGTGGGGCTTATGCGCGCTGTCAACAAGTTTGACCCCGATAAGGGCATAAAATTTTCCTATTACGCAGCCTTTTGGATTAAAGCCTATATCTTGAAATTTATCATGAATAATTGGCGCATGGTCAAAATTGGCACAACACAAGTACAGCGCAAGCTTTTTTATAATCTCAATAAAGAAAGGCAAAAACTCATTTCACAAGGCTTTGACCCTGATGCTGCCATGCTCTCTGAAAAGCTAGGTGTCAGCGTTGAGCAAATAAATGAAATGGATCAACGCCTAGGCTCCTCGGATATGTCTCTTGATTTACCAATCAGCGACGAATCCGGCGGCGCCACGCGCATGGATTTCTTACCGGCACTGGGCCCCGGGGTGGAAGAGAGCTTTGCCAGTAATGAAATTGCAAAACTTGTACAAGAACATCTCCGCACAATTTTGCCAAAGCTCAATGAAAAAGAAACGTTTATACTTCAAAAACGACTTCTTTCAGACGAACCCATGACCTTGCGCGAGATTGGGGAACGATATAATGTCACCCGTGAACGTGTACGACAACTGGAGGCGCGACTGCTCGAAAAGCTCCGTGCGCATTTGAGCAGCGACATTCAAGACTTTTCAGAAGAGTGGATAACAAACTGATATGAATATATTACGCACATTCCGACACATTATTCTGCCAGCCTTAATCCTGACGCCCCTTTCTCTCCTTGGTTGCGGAGGCTGCGCTGTCCACGACAGCGCAAGCACGAGCGACACAGAGTCAAAGGAGTCTCTTGCTCTGTCTCAAGAGCCGGAGAGAAAAAACGACTCCAAACCGATTCCGTGGCGGCTTGGTTCTGTGGCGGCTTCTGCGTATGCCTATCTTATTCTTGAGGAAGCCTTGCGCGACAGCGAACCTGCACTCATTGTTTCCGCGCTCACAGAGCTGAGTCGTTACGATGCTCCCGTTTCTGCCTTTATCGACACAGGCATTTGGTTTTTGGAGCATGACCCAACGCCCGTTCTGCCCGTATTGGAAAAGGGATTGAAACTCTACCCGCAGAATACCTCGCTCAACCTCCTTTATGTGGAGCTTTTGCAAAATGTCGGACAAAGAACGAAGGCAATCTCGCATATTCGCGATTTTATTGTTACAGACCCCGATAATACCGACGCCCGCCTTGAACTTGCACTTCTCTTAGTCCAAGACAATCAATTTGCAGAGGCCGAGCGTATTTTAGAAGCGATTACTCTCAAAGAGCGCACCCCGCTTGTGAACTACTATCAAGCAAAAGCGCTTATGGGCATGAAAAAACATAAGGAAGCGCGTCCCTTCCTTGAAAAAGCCCATGCTGAACTCCCTGATTTTTTTGACCCCTTGGCGGATCTTGCCTTTCTCTATGAGCAAGAAGGCAATTTGAAAAAAGCACGCGATGCCTACGAAAAAGCGCTGCTTTTGCGCCAAGGTAATCTTGAAATTGTCTTGCGCATCATCAGCCTTTCTGTACGCCTGAAAGAAGTGGACTATGCCCTTGAATATTACGAGGAGTACGCAAAAACACCCGCCTTCACCGCCGCTGTGGGGAGTCTCCTTGTGGAAGAAGACTATTACGACGCAGCAGAACCCCTTCTCACAAGTCTGGTGGGAGTGGCAGATGCACCGCATGAATTTTATTTCTACCTTGCCGCCGTTGCCTACGAGAGAGATAAAGACCCAAATAAAACAGCACATTGGTTGAGTCAAATCCCGCAATCAAGTAACAGCTATGCAAGAGCAACGCTCTTGCGCATGCAACTTCTACTTGAGCAAAACAAACTCAAAGAAGCCCTTGACGTAGCACGCATTGGAAAGGAGCTGGGGGAAGATGGCGCAGAATTTTGGATAATGGAAGCGCGCATCCTCTTTGCGCTTAAGGAAGTCAAGGGAGCTTTGGAAAGCGTCAGCGCACTCCTCACAAAGTGGCCAGACCATATAGACGCTGCCTTTTTGCAAGCTTCCATCTATGACGAAAGCGGTCAAAAAGAAGCCGCGGTCAAAGTGATGGAGTCTATCATCGCAAAAGACGCGAACCACTACCAAGCGATGAACTATGTGGGTTATACTCTTGTCGAAGAAAATCGAGACCTTGACAGAGCCTTGCTCCTTATACAAAAAGCCATCAGCCTCTCGCCGGAGAGCGTGCATATCCAAGATTCCCTTGCGTGGGTGCTTTTTAAAACAGGCAAAGTGCAAGAAGCATGGCGCATCATAAGTGCCATTGTTGCCAAGCACAAAAATGGCAAGATTGATCCCACAATTTGGGAGCATTATGGAGATATTGCTCGCGCCCTCGGAAAAAAAGATGAGGCGCGTAAAGCCTATAGAAAAGCACTGGAATACACCCCCGCCAATGCGAAAAGTATCCAAGAACGCCTAACACAACTGTGAGAAAGACCATGTTCCGCCTAAGGCATATCACACTTCTTTGTTTGTTTGTATCGCTCTGTGCGTGCGGCAAATCGCCGCAACTGCCTCCGCCGTCTCATGTAGATGCCGACGCGCTGTGGCAGCGCTACAGCGCCGACGCACACTCGCCACTGACACCCTTTCGCTCCTCGTTCAGCCTACGCTTTGGGACAGAGGGCGATACAAGACGCGTCACAGCCATATTATGGGGTAATTCCAAAGAGGAATTACGCCTTGATGTCAATGCTGGCATCGGTGTGACCATTGCAAAAATCCTTGAAAACCATGACACGGTTCTCATCTACTTGCCCACCGACAATGTCGCCTTCTTCCATGAAGGTATACAAAAGCCTCTCTTTAACGTCGGCGTGCCCATGCCTCTTGGTCTTGCCCACTTGACCTCTATTTTAGAAGGTCGCTACAGCACCGTTTTTGGCACGCAACGAACGGATGATATTGAAGGCGTTTCTGGCAGTGCGCTCCCTGAACACGCAGTACAATTCACCCTCAAAGACAGTGCCTTTGAGGGGACGCTTGTGCTCGACACCCAAGCGCGCCCCGTGCGTTGGCAATCCGAAGATACTGACGAATGGACAGTCCTTCTTGCCTATCGGGATGACGCCGTAGTGCCTTATAAACTCACCATAACCCACGCAGATACGGGCAAAAAAGCTCTATTGTTAGTGAAAGACCGTCGTCAAAACCTGACGCCATTCACCGAAACACAAATGCAGCTCATCTTACCGAACGATACAGTAGTACGTCCCTTAAAAGATTGGCACGCTGAATAAATAGACGACTGTCATATTTGTAAAATAAAGGAGTTCGCCATGCAAACAGCCATCCATATAGCGTCCGACCATGCAGGCTTTGCATTAAAAGAGTATGTGAAAAATCATCTCATCACCCAAGGCTTTGACGTGGAAGACCACGGAACGCAGAGCACAGAAAGCTGTGACTATCCCAATTTCGCCAATGCACTCTGTGCGGCGGTGCTTAAAACACAAGGACGTGGCATTTTGATATGTGGCACGGGTGTGGGCATGTCCATTATGGCGAACCGCCATAAGGGCATACGCGCGGCGCTGTGCGGCACAGAGTTTCAAGTGAAAGCGACGCGCGAACACAATGATGCCAATGTCCTCTGTCTTGGCGAGCGCGTCATAGGTCAAGGTGTTGCGCAAAGTATGGTGGATATGTTCTTGAACACTCCTTTTGCCGGTGGGCGACATGAAGCGCGGATTGCCCACTTTGATAAATGATATTGCGGAGATAAAATGCAAATTTACAATACGCTTACACGAAAAAAAGAAACGTTTGTGCCTGTCCATGAAGGCAAGGTCAATATGTATGTCTGTGGTATCACCGCCTATGACTATTGTCATATCGGACACGCGCGCTCTGCCATTGTTTTTGATATTTTTGTGCGCTACTTTCGCCATAAGGGCTATGATGTAAAATTTATCAGAAACTTCACTGATATAGATGACAAAATCATCAATCGCGCCAATGCGGAAAATCGCGACTGGCGCGAGCTTGCGACCACATATATGAAGGCATTCCATGAGGATATGGACGCACTCTTTGTACTTCGCGCAGACGAAGAGCCTTGTGCAACAAACTATATCTCCCAAATGCAAGAACTGTGTAAAAAGCTGATTGCCGACGGCAAAGCCTATGCCACCCCGTCCGGAGATGTCTACTTCCGCGTGCGAGCATACGAGCCATATGGCAAATTGTCAGGGCGCAGTCTTGACGATTTACAAGCCGGCGCGCGCGTTATGCCCGGCGAAGAAAAGGAAGACCCGCTGGACTTTGCCCTGTGGAAAGCTGCTAAGCCTGAGGAGCCTTTCTGGGAAAGTCCATGGGGCAAGGGGCGCCCCGGATGGCATATCGAATGCTCTGCCATGAGTGAAGGCTATCTGCCCTTGGATATACATGGAGGCGGTCAGGATCTCATTTTTCCACACCATGAGAATGAAATTGCTCAAACAGAAGCATGCACTCACACTGACCTGGCAAAATATTGGGTGCACAACGGCTTTGTGCAAACAAATGCTGAAAAAATGTCCAAGTCACTTGGAAACTTTAAGACCATTCGTGATATTTTGCAAAGTTACCTGCCGGAGACGCTGCGCTTCTTCTTGCTTGGCAAACATTATCGTAGCCCCATTGACTTCACGGATAGCAATATGGATGAAGCGGAGCGCGGTCAAAAGCGTATTTATGAATGCCTGCACGAAATGATTGTTTTACTCGACCGCGATTCATGGAAAAAAACACCCTTCCCTGAGGCAATCACACAAGAGTTGCACGAGCTTAACGGCGCCATCTCCGCCGCAATGGAAGACGATGGGAATACTGCCGCCGCTCTTGGGCACCTCTTTGGCATCGTTCGCCTTGTGAACAGGACTATGGAAGAAAAAGCATTGCGTAATAGCATAGGTATGCAATCATTTTTACAAGACGCGCAAAAATGCTTTCATACATGGGGGCATGTCCTTGGTCTCTTTGCCGCACAGCCTCATGACTTTCTCTTGCGTCTGCGCACACAGCAAGCGCAAAGAAAAAATATTGACCCTGCGCATGTGACAAAGCTTCTTGAAGAGCGTCAAGAAGCACGCAAAAATAAAGATTTTGCCGCGTCCGATGCCATACGTAATTCCTTATTGGGGCTTGGTATTGAAATCCGCGACACCCCGGCCGGAGTCGTGTGGGATATTCAATAAGATATTGTTTGATAAAGACGCAAATGTTTTTTTGAAGGGGGTTTGGG
>CAYJGA010000108.1:0-6574 GCA_964369255.1 uncultured Desulfovibrionaceae bacterium | reverse complement strand
TCGCCTACGACGTGGTAGTTCGTGACAATATAGCCGTCAGGCGAGACGATGAAGCCTGTGCCAAGGGAGCGCTGTTTGCGCTGAGGCTGTTGTTGACCTTGTTGTGGGAAGTTGCCAAAGGGGCCAAACTGTTCAAAGAATTGGTCAAATCCCGGAGGTAAATTGCGAAATAAGTTGCCAAGGCTATTTTGATTGCCTTGGGATACTTCTGTTTCTGTGCTGATATTTACGACGGCCGGCCCTGCTTTTTCAGCAAGAGTCGTAAAGTCGGGTAATTCTGCTGCGTGTACAAGACTGGCAGAGGCAAGAAAAAATACACATACAACACTGTTCAAAACGCTTCTTAGAGCCATATTTTCTCCTTTTTATGAGTATAATCTGGAATTATATCAAAATAAGTGCAAATTCCTTGTTCAGCGGATATGTCCGCTGAGGCAGTACTCAAATGTCATAGTTATATATAAGGTGAAATATGCGTCTGTGAAGATGTGAGGAAAAAAATATGTAAAAACTTTGCCAAAAAGTTTGCGGGAGCTTGACGTTCAGGGCGCTGGGGTCTAGTATGTGCGTGTTTCGTCATCAAAAAATTTTCAATCTTGAGCGAGGGCGTATGTCACTCTATACATCAAAAGCAGGCAGAGAATTTCTTACATTGCTTGGTGTTGCCTTATTGACACTGGCGGTTATGTATGCACCTCAACCGCTGCTCTCCACTGTGCAGCAGAACTTTCCACAATACAGCGATGCGACTATTGCGCTTGTGATGACTGTGGTGCTCTTGCCTCTTGGTATTGCCCCTCTTATTTATGGCTATTTTTTGAGCAGTTTGAATGCGAAGACTGTGCTTCAAGTCTGTGTTTTTATATTGTTTTTGAGCTGTATAGGCATGTACTTTTTTACATCCTTTACAGGCATTCTTGCCTGTCGCCTCGTGCATGGCCTTATCAGCCCTGCTATCCTCACATGCATCATGGCGCATATTTCAGCAAAATTTCGCAACACGCTGTTACAACAGGCCATGGCCATTTATATAGGCACAACCATCATCGGTGGCCTTGTGGGGCGTATAGGTTCCGGCGCAGTTGCGACAATATGGGATTGGAAAATGCCCTTTCTTATGCTGGCAGTGGCCTTTTTGCTCATACTTATCCCATTGCACTATTTAAGAAAACGTGGAAAAGCGACGCTTTCACATATCAATTTTTCGGAATTTGGCTGTATATTACGCACGCCGGGCATGAAGCGTCTTCTCTATATTGATGGGTGCGGATTTTTTTGCTTTGTGGCGTTGGCGACATACTTGCCCTTTTTCCTCACAAGTATAGGCGAAGGCACGTCAGAGTGGCGCATATCCTTGATGTATTTGGGCTATGGCATTGGTGTGGCTGTCGCATTTTCTTCGCGCGCTATCAGCGCGTTTATAGGGAGTCGGTTAAAAACCATCCGCTTGGGCGTACTGATTTATATGTGTTCACTGGGGCTTTTTCTTATTTATAACCCAATCTTTACATTTATTGCCATGTTTTTTGTGTGTGCAGGGCAGTTTATGGAGCACAGCATAAGTCCTGGGCTTGTGAACCGTATCAGCACCCATGATAAGGGTGCTGTCAACGGCATCTACCTTTCTGTGTACTATATGGGCGGGGCGCTTGGTTCATACTTCCCCGGTCTTATTTATACGGCGTTCGGGTGGGATGTGCTCATTGCCTGTATTGCGGCAGCGCTTATCACAGTGCTTGTGGCAACTCTTGGCCTCGAAAAGCATATCCCTGTGCAGTAGATTCGTAGTCGAATCACCTCTTGTCGGGATGATTTTGTGGGCGCAGAAGGCGCACCGCTTACGCTATTGTGTGTCCTTATTGTATGTTCTGGACGCCGATAGAGCGAGATACAAAATTCAGTGCTTCTGTGTACAGAGATTCACCAGCATAGGGTGTAAGTACGCGCGTTCTGTTGACGCCGACCATAAGCGACATGATAACTTGCGCTGTTTCTGCAACGTCGAGTTGACGAATGGAACCGTCTTCCATGCCACGACGCAAATGTATTTCTAGCTCCTGTGGTACTTGCTGGAAGGCGTCAGTCATGAGCTCTCGGTCGGTTTTTGTTTTCATGTCACTGTAGGGTGAACAGCGTACAAGGACGAGCCAATTCGAGCTTTTGTCAATGGAAAAAGCAAGGTAAGCTTCGCAGAAGAGCATGACGGAATCAAAACCCGTGTTTCCTCGTGCTGTGGCAGCGCGCAAAACAGCTAAGAACTGTTCGAGCACATCAAGCCCCGCCGCTAAAAATAGTTTTTCTTTATTTCCATAGTGGTGCGTCAAAAGACCCAATGCCACACCTGCACGTTCAGAAATTTTTTTGAACGTGGTTTCCACATAGCCAAATTCTCCAAAAAGTTCCTTCGCTGCTGTAAGCAACGCGACCTTTTTGTTTTTTGTCATACGTCTTCCGTTCACATTGTCCTCATGCATGAACTTTCGTGGTAAACACGCGTGAAAAAAAATACATAACAAAAACCCACACCATACCAAGGGCAAAGACTGCCATAAAAGAACCCACACCAAAGAGCAGGCCACAGAGAAAGGGCGCCACGCTTTGCGCAAGGCGTAAGGTTGTGCCATTCACAGCCATGAGCACACCCCGCCCCGACGGCGGCGCCAAGGAGGAGAGGGAACTCATAACTGTGGGATATGTCAAGCCCTGTCCTATGCCATAGCAGGCAATGGGCAGCGCAAGCAACCAAAAAGCATACTCTTTTTGCCAGATGAAGAGTAACAGTATGGCGCAAGCAAAAAACGCGATACCTGCGCGCACAGTGCTCCGCTCAGAAAAATGTCGCGTGAGTGCACCCAAAAAGAGTGTTGCCACCGCAGTTCCCACAGATGAAATCGCAAACAACAGGCCGATCTGTGTGGGGGACGCCTCATAAAATACATGGCTCATCAAGGGGAAATATGTCACCAATGGGCCATACAGAATACAGAAAGCGCATAAAGTCAAGCCAAAATGAAAGAGCGTCCTCTGCTGGAGAATAATGCCCTTCATACGCCGAGCATAATGCCCCATGGAACCCATGGGCGTAGGACGCGTTAAAGGCGTGATGAAGGCGATAAAGGCCACAGGTACAGCAAGAACCGATATGCGCAATGCCCATCGCCATCCCCATTCACCGAGTATACCTCCAAGGGCGGGGAAAATCGCCGCCCCAAGGCTGAGTACAGTGGCAGCGCGCCCCATAATTACAAGGCGTTCGGCATCATCGGCGTAGTTATCGCCTACGATGGTCGTATAGAGCACACCAAGACAGGCTGCACCGCATCCTTGCACCATGCGCCAGAGCAGTAAAGGCATTGCTTGTGTGCACAATGAAGCGCCTACGCCGCCGAGCGCAAAAAGCAGAAGACAGGGCACAAGCACGGCCTTCCTGCCCCATTTATCCGCTAAAATGCCCCCTATAGGCGCAAAGACAATGCCCGGCAAGGTGAAGGAATACACTAACAAGCCGAGGTGCTCTGCATCAATGCCCAAGTCGCGCGCCATGGCTGGCAACACAGGGAGAATGCTCGCAACACCCATGACGCTCATAAGCGCGGTGCTGTAGACGAGGAGTCTACAATCACAGGCAGATGCGCTCAAGAACGCCGTTCCTTATTTTGTTCAGCGTATTCTCCGAGGCTTTGTAAACGCTTGTCAACGCGGGCATAGAGCGTTTCAGGCGTGAATGTGTCATCCTTGCATCTTTTTCCCACGGGCATATCTGTCAAAAGTTCGAGTGCTTCATCAATATGCTTCACGGGATATATGGCAAATTGTCCGGAACTTACTGCTTCGACAATGCGAGGCGACAGCATGAGATGTTCTACAGTATCATGCGGAATAATCACACCTTGTGTACCGGTCAGTCCATGCCGCGCGCAGACTTTGAAAAAGCCCTCAATTTTCCGTGTCACACTGCCCACCGCCATAATCTGTCCGGACTGACTAAGCGCACCCGTGAAAGCGAGGTCAAGGCGTACAGGCACTTCCGCAATGGCAGACAGCAAGGCCACAAGCTCCGCGCCGGAGGCAGAGTCGCCCTCAATGCCTGCATAGCTTTGCTCAAAACACAGGCTACCCGTCAGTACGATGGGGCGGCGGCGCGCAAACAGTGAGACGAGGTAACTTTTGAGTATCATCATGGCCTTTGTGTGGATGGGGCCGCCAAGTTCCGCTTCACGCTCAAGGTCAATGATGCCGCCGTGCCCAACGCCTACAGTGCACGAAATCTGGTGGGGGAGTCCGAATTCAAAGTCCCCGTGCCAGCTCACCGAGAGGCCATTGACTTGCCCAATTTCCTTGCCTGATGTGCGCACCTTGATAAATTCGCGGTCGTACTCTTCCATGAAAATTTCTTCCACAAGGTTGGCACGATAGGTTCTGTCATCCAAGGCTGCTTCTAAAATGTCATGTGTCACTTTAGCTTCGCCTTGCTTTACGGCAAGCGCCGAGGCCTCAATCATTATCTCGCGCAGGAGCGGGAATTTAAGGCTGAGTTTGCGTTGGTCTTCAATGAGGCGAGAGCCGTAATCAACCATCCACGCAAGGCCTGTGCGGTCAAAGGGAAGGAGGTGTGAATCTTCAATAATTCTATGAATCCTAAAGAGGTAGGATTTTATACCTGTGGTGTTGCGCTCTGTTCTTTCAGAAAGGTGCGCTTTAATTTTAAAAAGCTTGCCAAAGCGTTCGTCTCCCTCAAGCAATGTTTCGTAGAGTGCTTCGCTGCCAATGAGGATGATTTTCACATTAAGAGGGACGGGCGCAGGTTCGATGCCCTTTGTGCGGTTGGCGCTGTCTTGCCCTTCGCCTATATCTTCCATGCGTGCAAGGCCTGTACGCAAGGCGCGCAAAAGCCCCTCCCACGCGTGAAAATGTTGGAGAATGTCCTCTGCGCGGATAATGAGGTAGCCGCCGTTTGCCTTGTGCAAGGAGCCGGCTTTGATGAGGCTAAAGTCTGTAATGAGGGCGCCCATTTCGGACTCGCGCTCAATGCAGCCGAGCAGGTTTGAGGCGACGGGATGGTCTTCTAAGATAAGTGGTGCGCCTTCTGTTTGGCTATTATCCACAAAAATATTTACATCATAGCGTGCCATGTCCGGTTCATGGACGAGCGGCGCCGGCTCCATGATGCCGCCTGCACCTGCTCCGACCATACCTCCGGGCATTGTGCCTATTGCTCCCATTCCCCCTATGCCTCCCATACTTTGGACGGGGGGCAGTGCGCCGGCATAGGGTAAAGGCTGGCCGTCCTTTGTCATGAAAGCTTCAATATTTTCCAGAATATCTTGGCGCAGAGCAACAAAGTAGTTCTTTAATGTTTCACTTGGATAGAGTTCGAGAAGTCTCTCTTCTTCGGGGGTTAAGATTTCTTGAAGCATTTGGACTGCCACATCGCGCTCGAGTTGTTTTTCGTTGTCGCGATATTCTTGTTCAACGCGCGACAGGCGACGCATATGTCCGGACATATTGTGTAAGAGTGTGTCTGCCTTGCGCTTGAAGTCTTGGCGCATATCGCTGTCGAGGCGGTCAAATTCTTCTTCAGAAAGGCGTTTTTCTTCAAGGAGAGGATAGAGTGTTAGGCCACTGCTGTCGTCAATGTCAATATGGAAGCCATTCTCCTTGGCGAGGATGTCCATTTCCTTGAGGACAGCCGACTTTGTGTCTTGGAACATGTCGAGAATTTGTGCGCGTCTGCTCACAAAAAATTCTGCCTCAAAGCGATGGGGTAATTCTTTGCGAATGCGTCCCATGACTTCATGCAATGCTTTTTTAAAAGTTCGCGCGCCGCCCGCCGGAAGGGCGACAAGAATAGGCTTGTCCTTATCTGAAAAGTTATTTAAATATATTAAATCATTTGGTGTTTCAGTCTTGTGAGCGTGTGGTGTCAAAAACTCACGCACAAGGTAGCTGCGTCCAAGGTGTGATCCGCCGGAGAGGTACACATTGTATCCGTTTTGTTCAATGCGCAAGGCTAGTTCCAGCGCTTGAACGGCGCGGGGCTGGAGCATATGCTTCATGCCGCTGCGTGAAGAAGGCGCAGGGATAGTGGTGCTGTCTTCCCAGAGTATATGTGAACTTTCTGTAGCGACACGCAATTTATGAGGCGCAAGAGCTGTGGTCATGTATTTTTTACTCGCTGCTGCTGTTGGTATCGTGCAAATTCTCGCCATACAACTTTTCGCCATACAGTTTTTCAAGGACACGCGCGGCGCCGGCGTCTAAAAGCGCCTGTGCCAGCGCCTTGCCCGTGGCATAGGCGTCCTGTGCGGCGGCGTCTCTGCTTTGGCGCAAAACCCCTGTCCCGTCCACGTCCGCCACAAGGGCTTCTAAGCGAAAGGTGTTGTCATTGTTCATAATGGCGTGTCCTGCAATGGGCACTTGACAGCCCCCATTGAGCCCTTGCAGAAATGCGCGTTCCGCTGTCACACAGACACGCGTGTGTGGATGTTCCATAAATGACAGATATTCCAAGACGTCTTTGCGATTTTCGCGGCATTCTATGCCAAGAGCTCCTTGTCCTACTGCGGGCACGAAG
>CAYJGA010000107.1:5304-6574 GCA_964369255.1 uncultured Desulfovibrionaceae bacterium | reverse complement strand
GCCAGCTAGACGATGGGGACGCATGTTCAAGCGATGTGTGCATCGCGTGAAAAGACTTCTACGCAACTTGCCCCTACTCGTCAACACTTTTTTTCACTTTTTTTCATTTTTTTGTAAATTTAATTCTTCATGCCTGTAACTATCTAAAAATGCAAAACAATTCTGATCGTCTTTTTTAGGGCGCGAAGAATGACTTGACAAGAGCACTGATTTTATACTTGATAGTCCGTAGCGCAACAGGAATTGTTCATATCACATATAAGGAAGCACAGCATGAGTGACACATTTACCTTGCCCCTTGGCCCCGTCCATGTGGCTCTTGAGGAGCCTGTTTACTTTCAGCTCACTATGGATGCGGATGATGCAGAGCGTATAGCCTCTGTGGAACTGACCAGCGGGCATGTGCATCGCGGCATGGAGGCGATGGCCTCACAGCGAAACCTATTTAAGAATGTGACGCTCACTGAACGCGTGTGTTCGCTGTGCTCCAACAGCCACTCCTTCACATACTGCATGGTGGTGGAGAATGTGTTGCGTATGCGTATCAGCGATCGCGCAAAGTATTTGCGCGTTCTTGCGGAAGAAATAAAGCGTGTGGCTTCACATCTTTTCAACCTTGCCATTCAGGCGCACATCATCGGTTTTAAGTCGCTCTTTATGCATATTATGGAAGTGCGCGAAATCATGCAAGATGTGAAAGAGACTGTCTACGGCAACCGCATGAATCTTGCCGCAAATTGCATCGGCGGCGTGAAGTACGACGTCGACGCAAGCATGCTTCGCTATATACTGACGCAACTTGTCACAGTGGAAGAGGCGTGCAAGGAAATACACGACATCTTTGCCACAGACAGCATGATTTTGACCCGCACCCGCGGGCTTGGCGTCTTGCCTCGTGCGGATGCCATCGCTCTTGGTGTTGTGGGGCCTGTGGCGCGGGGCAGTGGTATAGACAATGATGTGCGCAAGTCCGCGCCCTATGCGGCTTACGATGTGGTAGACTTTCATGTGATACTTGAGGAAGGCTGCTGCATCCATGCGCGCTCTCTTGTGCGTCTGCGGGAAATATTTGAATCTGTAGGTATTATCCGCCAAGTGTGTACGCGCTTGCCGGAAGGCGCTTTAAGCGTCCCTGTACGCGAAATTCCCACGTCTGAGGCCTGCGCGCGCAGTGAGGCGCCGCGCGGTGAGGTGGTGTACTATATCCGCACCAATAGCACAGACAGGCCGGATCGACTCAAGTGGCGCGTGCCTTCCTATATGAATTGGG
>CAYJGA010000107.1:0-5294 GCA_964369255.1 uncultured Desulfovibrionaceae bacterium | reverse complement strand
CGCTTGGCGTTATGCTGAAGGATTGCCAAGTGGCGGATGTGGCGCTGGTGACGAACAGTATCGACCCGTGCGTGTCGTGTACGGAACGATAATCTATGTCGACGAGCTGTGGGCGATGAGCGTTTTTTATAAAAGACAGAGAGATGAAAATACACGAGAAACAAAATAACACGCTTTTTGTGCATGCGACAGAAGCGGGGCAAAAGCTCTTGCAATTCCTTGTGCGGCGCCTTGGTTTGTCCACGTCTATCTTGCATAAATGGATACGCACGGGACAGATACGAGTACAGGGCGGACGCTGTGACGCATTTCGGCGCTTAAAAGAAGGGGAGGCTGTGCGCTTGCCGCCTTTTGCGCTGAGTATGGCGCAATCGACGACCCAATCGGCGAACATGCTTGGGGACGCACAAGCCGGTGACTCAAGCGGTGCAGATGTCCTGCACCAGGCCGTGCCACAAGAAACCTCTCAGAAGACAGCGCTCGAGCCGCTCGCTTCGCCTATGCTCGACCTTGCCTCCTATCTTGTACACGACGACGCTCACTTGCTCGTTTTTAATAAACCCGCAGGGTTACCCGTGCATACAGGCACAGGGCATACAGACAGTCTCGCCACGCGCCTTGAGTATGCCTACGCTGACGATATTTTTCGCCCCACTCCCATTCATCGCCTTGATAAGGACACATCAGGCATCATCCTCGTGGCGCGTTCCTATGCGGCCTTGCGTGCGGTGCAGGATATTTTGAAAACGCGCACGCTGACGAAGGAATATCTTGCATGGGTCCACGGGCGCTGGCCTCATGAGAGAGAAGAGTGCGAGCTGACGCATTTTATTAAGAAAAAGTATGACGGGGACGACGAAAAAGTGCGCGTCTTGCGTCATGACGAAGGCAAGCAGGCCACATGCCTTGTCACATGCCTGCGTCGTCATTCAGAGGCTGAGCGCGGCATTGAGGGAGGAATAAGCCTTGTGCGCGTGAAGCTTATAAGCGGACGCACGCATCAAATTCGCGTCCAGCTTGCCGCGGAGGGTTTTCCTGTGGTGGGTGATGTGAAATATGGCGCTCCGCCCTTGGGGCATGCCTTGTGTTTGCACGCTGTTCGCGTCACACTGCCCCGCGAAGAGAGCATTGAGAGCTTGCACTTGCAGGCGCATACATTCAGCGCCTTGCCGCCGTGGTCGGGGCGCTTGGCTGTGGGAAATATTTTAATGGACATATAGATTAGGATACACGAACGCATCATGCCAGACCTCATCATTCAAAGCTTTAAAAATGACTATAATCAGACCGGTCATCCGGATGTTTTGCAGGCCTTAGCGCGTACAGGCGCGGCGCATTATGCGGGCTATGGGCTGGACAGTATTTCTCTGCGGACGACGGACATGTTGCGAGAACATTGCCAGTGCCCACAGGCGGACGTTCACTTCTTGGCAGGCGGAACGCTCACAAATTTATTGGCGATTTCGTCCATGTTGCGCCCGCACCAAGCTGTTATCGCGGCCTCTAGCGGTCATATTGAAATCCACGAGACAGGCGCCGTGGAAGCCACAGGTCATAAGATATTGACGCCGCAAGGTAATAACAGCGACGGCAAACTGACTCCGCAACACATTTGCGCTTTGTGCGACGAACACGACAACGAGCACATGGTGCAACCGCGCCTTGTGTATGTGTCGCAGGCCACGGAACTTGGCACAGCATATACGACACAAGAGCTGACCGCAATTTCGCAAGTATGCAAAGAGCGCGGATTATATTATTTTATTGATGGCGCTCGCATAGGCGCTGCGGTCACATGCGCCCAAGGCACCCAGCCAGCGCCATCCTTGGCAGAGATAGCCGCCCTGTGTGACGCTTTTTATATTGGTGGGACCAAGAACGGCGCGCTCTTTGGTGAGGCATTGGTGCTGGTGAATGAGGCCATCCAGCAGGATTTCCGCTATCTGTGCAAACAGCGCGGCGCCATGCTGGCGAAGGGCTGGCTTATCAGCGCACAGTTTGAAGCGCTTTTTGCCAAGGGATTGTATTATGAGCTGGCAGCACATGCGAACACGCTTGCGCAATATCTCACAGCCGGTTTGATACAGCAGAATATTCCTCTTCTTTTGCCCACGCAGACAAATCAAATTTTTCCGATTCTGCCGACGCATGCTGTGGAACGACTGGCACAGACGCACGCCTTTGAGACATGGGCGAGGCACGCGCAGACGCAGACCATACGCTTTGTGACATCGTGGAGCACGACGCAAGAGGAAGTGGATGTATTGCTGCGGACGGTGGCGGCCGCTTACGGAAGGAGCGCCTAGATTTTCATGGCTGGGAGCGAGCGTGCTCGGTGTATATATGTCGGAGAGAGAAGGGGAAGTGTATTTTTTTTGAATAATATTGGCATCTTGACAAGAATTTATATTTTAGATATGTTGCATGCGTGTGACAATACATTACAGGCATATGTTTTAGGGTGGATTGATTGCCAATAAAATATAAGTGTCCATAATACGGAGGTATCCCATGTCATGTTGTGAAGAAAAGCTTGTTCCGAATTTGCGAGAGTATACTTTGGAGGAAGCAGCCGATTTAGGACATAGATGGATAAAACTCGAGGAGCAAGGTTGTTATGAAGAAGCAGAAAGGGTGCGTCGTGAAATCCCTATGATTCCAGGACTTGCCAATAACCTTAAAGAAGAAGTCGGCTTGGAAGAAATGATTGCAATGGGGATTAACCTTTCAGCGGCAGTAAAAGCATATGGTCAACAATGGCTTGAAAAATAACTCTGTTCTTACAAAAGAATTTCTGACAAACGCACACAACTTTTATCAAGCCGCGGAATTACGTTCTGACGACAGAAAAAAATATGCCCACATGCTCACAGCCTTTGCCGAGCGGATAAAAAATGCCATAAAAGACAAGGACATTGTTGCCTTATTTGCTCTTGAAAAAGACGCGCAAGAATACGATTTCGCAAGTGCTCTTGGAGAAGACAAGCGTCGTGACTCATTGTCTGCCCTGCGTGACCTTCATGATTATTGGCAACGCTGTCAAGATAAAAACTCTGTCGTCACAAAGCTTGAGGATGCTTTTAGCGGAATTGGCATGCCCACAAAGCCTATCAATGACCCCACTATGAGCAATGGTATCAAGTCGCAATGTCGCAAATTGGCAGCCATCGCCGGTTCAAAAAAGACTGTTGCCGAAGAGCTGTTTTACAAAACACGACAAGATGCACTCAGGTTTATCGAGAAAGAACACTGCGTCATGATAAATCAACATCTTGGCTTTGATATATCGCAGCAGAAGAGGCGGGGCCGATAGTTGCATGCGGATGCAATCGTGTTGGAAAGACATTCTCACATGATGAGAATACGTGGAACGACTGGCACAGACGCACGCCTTTGAGACATGGGCGAGGCACGCGCAGACGCAGACCATACGCTTTGTGACATCGTGGAGCACGACGCAAGAGGGAGTGGATGCGTTGTTGCGGAAGGTGGCGGAAGGTTAACTCAGCTTCTAATGTGTTTTTTTGAAATGTTTGTGGGGGGAAAACGTTTTTTGGAAAAAAGTTTTCCCCCCACATGCTTTTCAAAAATCAGTGATGAACGCGCTTATATATTGCCCGTCTCAATTTTTGTTGTTTCTATAAGGATGCTCATGTCATTTTCGGCATTGTTGAATTCCATAAACTCTCTGCCGCCGATTTGCTGTGCGCTTCCCTGTGCAGTCCATTCGTCCTCTGGTACGACGACATTTCCGTCAGAATTTTGTGTGATGCCAAGCTCTGCCACGACATCTTGCACATTTTGACCCTGTACATCTCCGAAGACAATCAGCTCCATGTTTGTTATGTCGCCGGCGTCCATGCTTGTGATGACATCATCCTTGGATGTGGAAGTGCTGAGGAGCACGTCCAAGTCCATATCGTTGCCGTTTTTGTCAGGCGAAGTGCCGCCGTCTACAACAAGATCGCTCATGTCAAACTCAAAGAGATCACTGCCTTCACCACCATAGAGCTCGTCTGCGCCTGTTCCGCCAAAGAGGGAATCGTCACCTGCTTCGCCGAAGAGGAGGTCGTCGCCGCTGCCACCAAAGAGGAGGTCGTTGCCTGCGTCGCCTGAGAGGGTGTCGTCGCCGGCAAGCCCCATGAGCACATCGTCGGCAATGCCGCCGTCGATATTGTCAACGCTGTTATCGCCGAACGTCGTGTTTTCGCTGGAGCTTGGTGTGATGTCGATAAGTGTGGACGTTGTGCTTCCATTATCGTCGGAGGCGCCGATGCTGAGGCCGATATTTTCTGAGAAGGCTTCATGTTGGGTCATAGTCCACTGACCACTTTCAGCGTCAAGTGTAAAGGTGAACTGGTCAAGACCGCCGGCAACGCCTGTGAGCGTGCCACCTTCTGCGTCCATGTGCAATGTGAGTTCTTGCCCATTGATGCTGAGAGCTTCGCCTTCGTCTATAATGCCATCTTCACCGATGGTGATTTGTGTGCCATCGATGGAGAGTCCGTCAAAGTAGAATTGATTAAAGCCGTCAGCCGCGATGGGGTCGAGGTCACCTGAAGCTTCTGCCACATGGTCTGGTGTCAAAAATGTAACATTTTTAACATAGAAATCAGAGTTATTGTCGTACAATCCTTTATCATGACGCGCATTTGCTCCATTATCAATGGCAGAAATGACAAGGCGGTCAAAGGGGATGTTTGGATTGTTGGCAAAAGCTTGACCGCTGGCGTCGGATCCTGTGACAGTCATCTCCGATTGTAATACGCCGTCAAGGTAGAATTGAACAAGCACTTCTTCATCCGCAGAATCATAGTGGTTACCATGTGTCATTCCTGCGGGGAAAAGACAGCTCAATTCTATATTTGCGCCATAGGCTACTTCGCCCTCGGGTAAATCAAAGACGAGTGCTTCTGCGTATTCGCTTCCGTCGGCCATGTGCTCGTAGCCTGTCCCGCGCCAACTATTATTCCCGCCGGCAACGCTGATGCCTTCGCCTTTGTTGTATGTTTGATGGTGTACGTCAAGTCCATAGGTGCCACCTGCAGAAGCGGAGGTGTCGGGATCAAGCTCTAAATAGGGAGTGTCTACGGCGACGCCCTCAGCTTCCTTGTAGACGATTTTTGCACCTGAGATGCTCACATCTCCGGTTTTTGACGAGTCATCAATGTCGTTGTTTCTGTACCCGTTCTCGTAGACAAAGCCTGCAGTAGAAAAATCCAGTTCTCCGCTGAAATATGTATTTTCAACAGGTATTGCCGTGATAGAATCTGCGTGATCTTCAATGATAATAT
>CAYJGA010000106.1:0-6608 GCA_964369255.1 uncultured Desulfovibrionaceae bacterium | reverse complement strand
ACCGCGGGAAGGACGCATTGCCGGAGCCGGTGGGTACTTTCTTGGCTGTGCCGCCGTTGCGTGTGGTGATGTAAATGCCGCGCGCGCCGCCTCGTGTGGAAGCAAAAGCGATGGAATAACTGTCGCCGCAGAAGGAGGGCTGCTCGTCACTGCCGGGGCCAAAGGTGATTTGACGCTCTGCTCCGGTGACAAGGTCTTGCACAAAGATGCGATGCCCAAAATCTGTCATGCGACTATAGACGACCACTGTGCCATCGGGGGAGAGGGAGGCTTCTGAGTTGTAGTTGCCATTCTTGCTCACCCGCGTCACAGAGCCGGTGGAAAAGTCCTTGAGGAATATTTGCGGTCCGCCAAGGCGGCTGGATGTGAACGCCATCTTTGTGCCATCGGCGCTGAAGGTGGGCGACACATTGATGGAATTACTTTGCTCCAAGGCTCTTTCACGCTGAAAGGCGTGGTTGAGCAGGAAAATATCCGGATTGCGCCCGTTGGAAAGGCTCACCGCGACTTTGTTGTCGGGCATGAAGGCGGGGCCGATGACTATGTTCCCGGGGAAGCGTATGCGCTGCACTTTATTTGAGTTTCTGTCCCAGACGCCGAGGGCGTGCGAGCGTGTGTCGATGTGTGTAAAGACGACGAAGCGTCCGTCCGGTGACCATGCGGGTGACATGGATTCGCCTTCCATGCGTGTCACTTGGCGCAAGTCGCGCCCTGTGGGACGCACAAGCCAAACATTGGATTGGAGCTTGCCTGTCTTTTTTACAAAGGCCAAGGTGGAGCGGAAGAAGTCGCCGCTGCCAATGAGCACTTGGAGCAGGTCGGCGCAGAAGCGGTCTGCCACGTTCACAAGCTCGCCGCGGGAGACATCCGCATATTCCTTGCCGAAAATACGGTTCCCGCTCAGAGTCTCAAAAGCGCGCACTTGGACAGTATCGCTGTCTGACCAAAATGTGGTGACCACAATATCCGACCCTGCCAGCTGGAAACGGCGAAAGTCAAGGTTTGGCGGTTCTGCGCCTTTCAGCACTGTGCCGCCAAGGACGGATGCGGGGTTTGTCAGCTCCATGAAGGGGAGCACGGACAGGTTTTGCTGTACAAGTGTTTGCAAATCCGGCGCAAGACCGCCTGCCATGCTGTCGGGGCCGTCAATGGGGCTGGCAAGAGCAAGGTTAATGACGTTTTGCCCGGGGCCGTAGATGTCAATGGTGATGACAGCGCGGGCAGGCGCAGCACAGAGCGTCACCGCAGCGAGAATGAGGGCGACGCCGAAAATGTATGAAAGAAAAGTATTGCTTTTCATGGTGTTTCTTTCCTTGGCAGAATGGACGATTAGGGATTGTCAACAACAAATGTGAGGTACAAATCTTCGATTTTATTGGAAGGCGGCGCGTGCACCTTGGCGGTCTTCTCTGCTGCCGCAAGGATTGCGGCGTCAAGAGCCGCAATGCCGCTGCTGTCGTCCAACTCTATTTTGAGGAAGGTACCATCGTCGTCCACACGCACGGTGATGGACGTGGAATATTTGCCTCGTGGCATGTTGGCAGGAAAGACCACAAGGGGGCCAATCTTGCCCATGACGCGCTTCACGTAATAATCTTTTTCATCCATAACAGCGCCGCTGCGCGCGTCTTGGATGGTGGGCTTGTATGATGTGTGCGGCGTATTGATTGGCGCCTGCGTGGCGGGTGTTGGGCTGCCCGCGTGTAATGCGGTGGCGTAGGGGATAGGTGCCCGCTCGAGGACTTGCGCCGGTGCGGAAGGAGCGCTTGGAATGACGACAGGCTCTGTGGCAGGTTGCTCCTTTGTAGGTGACTGACCAGATATTTGGCCAGACGTTTGGCCAGATGCTTGGCCAGACGCTTGTGGCATGTCGATGACAAGGTCGGAGCTGGCGGTGGATGCTTGGTGAGGGGCAGAACCGGGTGTCACATGTGCGACAGGAGGTACGACAGGAACTCCGACGGGAGCTACGACAGGAGCTTCGACATGTGTTGCAAGGTCAGGCTTCCCCATCCAAAAAGAAAGAAAGACGTCCATAGGGAGGCCGTAAGGCGGTGTGGCAAAGGTGCCCACAGCGCGAGCGGCGTCGCACGCGGCCTTGTCTGCGGCAGAGGAGCCGGATTTCGCAATGGGCATGCATTCGGTCATTTTGCCGTCGCCGTCCACCATGAGCATGATACGCACAACGCGTCCTTCATTGCTTTGGGGGGGTGTCCATTTTTCTATCACCCTATCAAGCACAGCATTGGCATAGCCCCCGCTCTGGTCGGCGGCGGCAACGTATGCCGTTTGGGCGGCGTGGCTTTCTGACGGAAGGAGCGGGAAACAGAGCGCCGCACCAAGGAGGGCACTGTGCACAATGCACCTTTTAAGCGACTGATTTACAAAATTCTTTTTCATGAAATTACCTCTAAAAAAAGGAGTTTTTCTTTCTTTTTAACGACCCATCATGTCACGATTGAACACGAGAAGCAACTCATAATATTTGGAGCTTGGCGGAGGCGGAAAGGCGCGCGCCGCGCCTGTGCGTATGACCGCATTCACAGTGGACGCGTCGTATTGCACATTGCCGGAACTGCGCTCAAGCACAGCACTCACCACATTGCCGGCCCTATCAAGGCGCACCCTCACATAGGACACCCAGTTCACGCGAGAGGCTGTTTCAAAATCCCAATGGGGACGCACGGCAATCATGACTTGTCCCATGTACACGTCACCAAGCCCACCGCCGCCAACTCCTGAACCTTCACCGCCGCCACCGCCGCCAAAGCCGCCAGACTGCTTCTTTGCTTCTGCAAGTGCGGCTGCTACGGGATCTACGGGACGCTGTGTTGGTCTTGGTTTTTCCTGCTTCGGCTTTTCTTGCTTCGGCTTTTCTTGCTTCGGCTTTTCTGGCTCTTTTGGTTTTTCAGGTTCTTTGGGCTTTTCAGGTTCCTTGGGCTTTTCAGGTTCCTTTGGCTTTTCTGGCTCTTTCGGCTTTTCAGGTTCCTTTGGCTTTTCAGGTTCCGGCTTGGGTTCCGGCTTTGGCTCCGGCTTTGGCTCCGGCTTTGGTTCCGGTTTTTGCGGTTCCGGCGCCTTTTTTTCTGTAGCGGGAACAGGCTTTGGTGCGGTGATGGGTATGGCTTCTTGTGGTGCTTGTACAGGTGCTGCCGGCGCGGGAGCCTCACTCGGCGGCGCGGGCGCGATAGCGTCCCCCTCACTGCCTTGAGGTCCAAGGATGGGAGAAGGCGCCCTGTTGCCGCCCATGGCACCATCCACCAAGGATATATAGACCGGCGCCGATGTTATATCAAGAGGCGACGACGCAGGCCATAAGTATCCACCCACAAGAAGGCCGCAATGGAGACTGATGGAGAGAAGATAGGCAAAAAAGCGCATGTTTTCCCTGTTACTTTGTTTGTCCGGCTGCCGCCGCCGATTCATCGCCGCGCGTGGCAACAACACCGAGCTTCTCAATGCCCGCCGCTTTTATTTGCCCCATAACATCCACGACAATGCCATAAGGAACTTCCTTGTCTGCTTGCAAAAAAAGCCCTTTATTCTTTGATTTTACAAGGTCAACTAAGAACTTTTCAAGCTCCGGCAAGGTGACCTTGTATTCATCAAGAAAAATGGTTCCATCTTTACGCACAGTGAGTACAAGGTGATCCACTTCTGTGGGAAGCACCTCTACTTGTTTTGTTTGCGGCAAATCCACTTCAAGGCCTTCGCTCATCATAGGAGCAGCTACCATGAAGATGATAAGCAGCACAAGCATGACGTCTACAAAGGGTGTGACGTTAATATCTGCCACAAAACCTTGTTTATTTCCTATATTGGCACCCATATTTTTGCCTGCGTCTTCTTATGTAAGATGTTAGCGTGTGGCAACGCGTTGCTGTGCGTTCAATTCGCGTTGCACTCTGTTGAGGAAGCCCCCTGCAAAGTTGTTCAGCTTCGTTTCCACAGCGCTGAGTCTGCCAAGAAAAATATTATAGCCCACTGTGGCAGGTATAGCCACAGCAAGGCCGATGGCAGTGGCTACAAGAGCCTCCGAGATGCCCGGCGCCACTGTGGCAAGGGAGGCAGATTTTAACATACCAATGGAGTGGAAGGAATTCATAATGCCCCAGACTGTCCCAAAAAGACCAATGAAGGGCGCTGTGTTTGCCGTGGTTGCAAGGAGCGAAAGGGATCGTTGCAGACGGGAAAGTTCCGTGGTGACACCGTGATGCAAGGCGCGGTTTACGTTGTCCACCACCACATCCGTCGCATTGCCAAGCTCCTTGGACTTATTAAATTCCACAACCCCTTGATGCGCCACAAAGTAAAGCGGTGATGCAGGATCAGATCCAAGCGACTGCACAGCTTCGCGTAAATCTCGCGCTTTTTCAAAGCGCTCCATGCCATCGTCTGCCTTACTGCGCGCAGAGCCTAATGCTACCCACTTTTGAATCATCAAAGCCCAGCTTGCCACCGACATGATAAGCAAGAGGGCGAGCACACATTGCGCCACCAGACTGGCCTGTGCAACCATGGAAAAAAGACTGAACTCCATGCACATTTCCCCGCAAAATTTTAAAATGTAACAGCCTGTTGAAATGCTCGCATTCACAGGCCGCCATCTGAGTAGTACGCTGGACGGAGTATTTTTTCAAGATTTTTTTTAGACAAATATGGTGAAAGCGAAGGCAAGTAGGCGGAGATGTAGAGAGTATTTTTTTAATTTGCTAAATTCTAAGGGGAAAATAAGTGTTAGGATATTTGCAGACTCTGTGTTACACGTAGACAGATGTAAGTGAAGATGATTGCCCTTTAAGACATGCTTGACACGCACGCACGGCCTCTTCATATAATGTACAATAAAAGAGCATATATGCAAGAAAATTTTGTGACCATAACACCCTTGGGCGGTGTGGGAGAAATTGGCCTCAACTGTCAGCTTTGGGAGAGTCCGACAGGGATTGTCATGGTTGACTGCGGCCTCATGTTCCCCGACCACGCGCACTTGGGCATAGATATTATTATTCCGCATTTTGAATGGCTTATGCCCATTCGCCATAAGGTTTTAGGCATTGTGTTGACGCACGGCCATGAAGATCACATCGGCGCATTGCCATGGCTTGTACCTCTCGTGAAGGGTGTAAAAATTTACGGTTCGGCCTTCACTCTTGCCTTGGTTGAGCATAAATTGCGCGAGCACGGCCTCCTTGACTGGGTGCACCTTATGCCTGTGCTTGGCGAAGTGTTGGACGACGCGGGCAATTATATCTCCGAACCTGCGCCCTTGCACTTAGGCGATTTTGCTTTTCGCTTTTTTCCTGTGTGCCATTCCATTCCCGACGGCTTTGCCCTTGCTGTGGAGACGCCTGTGGGGCGTGTGCTACATACAGGTGATTTTAAAATCGACCTGCACCCCTTGGAAGGCTCTGGCACGGACATCCGTCTTTTTGAGCGCTTCGCCGGCGAGCACGGCGTGCGTCTCCTCCTTTCCGACTCCACCAATGTGGAGCACGAAGGCAGCTCTCTCTCTGAACGAGAAGTAAAGGAGTCGCTGCGCACAGCTTTTGCAAGCGCGCAAGGGCGTGTTGTCATTACACTTTTCTCAAGTCATATTCATCGTATCCAAGAAGTTTTCGACTTGGCCTATGAGTCGGGGCGCACTGTTGTCATCAGCGGCAAATCCTTGGCAAACAACATAGAGAAAGCGCGGGAGCTTGGATTTTTGCGTGTGCCTGCTTCATTTTTTAACGCGCACAACGGCGTCCCCGACACGCTTCCGGAAAAAACGGTTATCCTTGCCACCGGCGCACAAGGTGAGCCATATTCTGCTCTTGCGCGCATGGTGATGGGCAGACATAAGCAATTATCTGTCATGAAGGGCGACACAATTATCATGTCATCGCGCATGATTCCCGGCAATGCCAAGGCCATTTCGTCGCTCATCAACGAAATGTATCGTCAGGGCGCAGAAGTCTACTATGAGCGCGTGCGCGCCATACACGCCTCAGGCCATGCCCACCGCGAGGAACTCAAGACCATGTTGGATGCCACAAAGCCGCGCCTTTTTGTGCCCATTCACGGGGAATATAGACATCTTGTAAAGCACTGTCGTTTGGCGCAGGAGTGCGGCGTCCCTGCGGAATGCGCCATAATCTTAGAGGACGGCGACCCATTGACCCTCTTGCCTGCGGGCATTCGTCGAGAAGAAAAAATTGCGGCCGACCGTATTCTTGTGGACGGCAAAGGCGTGGATGTCGGACACGCGGTGCTTCGCGAGCGCCATATCCTTGGCGGTGAGGGCATCGTGATTGTCGTGCTTGTCATTGATGAGGAGACGGGCAGCATCTTGCACGGCCCCGAAATGATTTCTAAGGGTTTCGTCTACGAGCAGCATTTGCGTCATCTTTTGGAAGACGCGCAGTGTCTTGTCCTCGACCTTGTGGAAGAGCGCAGACCCAACGATATTGTACGATTGCAAGATGGTATCCGTTCGTCTTTGCGCAGATTTTTTAGACGCGTTTTGGACAGAGACCCCGTGGTCATTCCCGTAGTAACAATGGTGTAAGCAGGTCGTTGAAAAAAGGCAATCTGCATCGTCAGCGCCAAAAAAGCAAACAACTTATGTA
>CAYJGA010000105.1:0-6620 GCA_964369255.1 uncultured Desulfovibrionaceae bacterium | reverse complement strand
ATGTCGTGAATATTCTTTGTTTTTTTGGCTTTTTGATGCATCACACCTTCGCTTTGTTTAAATGTCTCCGCATCGTCCAAGGGATTTTCGTTCCGTAAGCGCCACAGAGATTCCCATTGTGTGTCGTATGTCATGCAAATGTCGCCAGCCGCGCACAACAACGCGCGCACATGCGCACTTTTGTAGACAATATCGCCGTAGGATACAAGCAGAGTGTCGTTCTCCACGCTGTCCAGCGCGCAAAGGAGGCTAGACACCATGTTTGTTTCCGACCAGCGGGGATTCTCCACCGTCTCAAAGTCGCCGAAGAGCATGTCTGCCTTATAGCCGCGCACGACGATGCGTCGCGCGCACTGTGCGTCTTTTAACGCCTCAAGCTGCCAGTGAAGGAGCGGCTTCCCTGCAAGCGGGAGCAGGCACTTGGGTTTGTCATCTGTAAATCCCTTCATGCGTGAGCCGCGCCCGGCGGCAAGGATGACGGCTGTGGTTGCTGCTGATGTCATGGGTGTGCTCTATCCTTATGCTAAAAAAATATTTTGGAATAATTGCATGTCTTCTGCGGTCAGCGTTGGTTCGCGTTCGGGATGCCACATCATCCCAAGCCACGGCTTGTGTCGTGAGGCGCAGGCCTCGACAGTGGCATCATGGCTCAAGGCATATGCATACAAGTCTGTTCCGAGCGTTTCTGTAGTGATTACATTGTTGTGGAAGGAATTGACTGCTTCCGGCGTCTTTCCATAGATACTTTCTATGCTTGTGAGCGCATGGTGCTGGGCTGTGTGCCCCGCTTGTGCTTTGTCGCTTCCGCCATGAAATGTGTTCATGAGCTGCATTCCGCGGCAAACACCGATGACAGGAAGTGCCTGTTCATGGGCATATGTGAGGAGAGCCATTTCCGTTTCGTCTCGCACTGGGAATGTACCCCAATCGTCGCCGCCTGTCAAAAGGAGAGCCGCGATACGATGCTTTTTGACACTCTCAAGAATATCATTCCCGATATTTGGCATGAGAAAGATTTCGGCGCTTGGGAGCGCGGTGCGCAAGAAGGCGTGCCAATCATGGGCAATGGAGTCACGCAATTCGACACTCCCGCTTGGATAGGATATTTGCGTAATGCGCATGGAAACAGCAAGGCGGAGCGTCTTCATACTTAGAGACCTTGTATGGTCGAATTTTCTGCATTGAGCAGACAGCGTTGCGCGTTTCTCAACTTCTGATAAATGGTGCCGCCTACGCCAATGGCAGCTGGGATGTCGTATTCTGCGCAGCGGATGGTCATGTGTGAATTTGTGCCGCCAAACATGGTGATGAGTCCGGCGATATTTCGTGTAAATATCCAATCAAAGCCCGGATCGGCATTTTCGATGCACACAATTTTTCCGGTAAGCTCTGTGGAACAGGGGCTGTCCACATCGAGGAACACGAGCGGTGCTTCGATGTTTTTTTGTGTCACAAAATTTGGCGCGCTGTTGTGCTGTGCCGCCACCATAACATCGCGTGCGGAGCGTATGATATAGGCAAGTTTGAGGCTGCGTCCAAGTTCAAAAAAACCTTGCGCGCGTTTTGCGACCTTTTGAAAGTATTTTTCCGGATCGGTGAGCAGCGCTTGAGACAGCCATTCCATGATGTCGTGGATTGATATGTATGAGAGTGTTTCACGGTCAAGCCCAATCCCTTGCCCCCACAGAGCGAGCAACTCAAGTGCTTCCGAGATGTTGCGCGAAAAAACGAACTTGGCATATTCTCTGCCGCAAATGGCCTTGCGCGCGTATTGTTCAAAATGTTCGACGCTTTCATTGAGACCCGCTTCACGCAACAGCATTGTCAACGCCGCCTTTTCCTTGTCAGAGAAGACGAATGTGCTATGCTCTGTGGCGGGGAAGAGGTTTGTATCGCCGTAGTCAAATAAGTCAGGACGATGGGCATATGCGGGCGATAAAATGTCGTATGTACACGGGCGCAAATGCCCATATTTTTCTATGAACGTATCCTTTGAAAGTTCTGTGCGTGCCACGGCAAAGAAGTCGTGTGAGATAGTGCCTGCAATGGTTTGTACGGAACGGCGAAATTCCAAGAGTCGCTCCGGCGCAAGCGCATCGCGTATCACAGCCGTGCGTAAGAGGGCTTCGGCGATAAATCCATGACGCGCAAGGATGGAGAAGGGCAATGTGCCAAAGTCCTTGCACTCCTCAAGGCGAATGGCTACTTCGGACAGAGGCTCTGCCACATGCTTCAAATTGTGCGAAAAAAGTGACTGGCGAGAAACTTGGCGATTATACAGCTCCGCAATGGCATCGTAGGCAAAGGCCATTGTGCCCTGCTGTCCAAGGTTCATGCATTTGTTTGTTAGGTCTTGCAGTTTGTGTCGAAATTCGGTGCGCCGTGCGTGGGTGAGCAGTCCCGGAAAGCGCTCGTCAAGGTGCTTGTCAAAGCAGAAATCCATCACTGTTTGAGCGACTTGGAACTCGATTTTATCATGGAGCACCGTATTGAGGTTGAGGCGCTCAAGCCATGCGGAAACGAGCACTTCCGAAGTGACCGCGTCTAAGCCCTTGGGGAGGAAGGAGTTAAAACTGAGGCGCACATCAATATAGGGTCGTCCCCCCACAAAGACCATGAGCTCATCAGGTGGCATGGGTCTGTATCCCATACATTCCCGCGCCTTACTCCATACTTTGCGGGTGATAAGTTCTCTGTAAAGCGAGCTGGCAAGGGGGCGGGGCATAATGCCAATCATCTCTGCGGGGTTCCAGTCGGGCATGACGCCGAGGATGGTTGTTTTGCCAAAGAGCTGGGGTTTTGGCTTCATTCTATTGTGGAGAAAGGATTTTATGAAGCCAATTCGCTGGGCAATGTTCACATCTGCATCTTTAATCCATTGATTTTGCGTACAAATAGGTCGTACTTGAAGCAGGTGGATGACATTGTCTTGGGTCGTGGCAAATTCAATATCAAGAGTTTTGCATTGACATATTGTTTCTAAACGCCCGGCGAATTGCACAAGCTTGTACAGAGTTTTATTGTCAAAGTCCTCTTCTTTGGCGTTGCGATAGATGTAGACCGTTTTTGTCTTGCCTCTTCCGGACGTCACACTGTCTGTGGCGCAGCTTTCGTCGTCATAGTTGATGACATAGTATGGCGACCCGTCATCCAAGGCGCACGTCATCATGACGCCGCTCATAACAATATTTTGCAACATGGGCTGAATGAGCACTTGGTCGTCTTCGGTCGCTTGCCCGTAGGATTGGAACACAGTGTCAATTGCTTTGCGCAGCGCGTCCTTGTCAGTGGCCGGAATATGTAAAAGCGAAGTGAAGGCTCCGGCACTCGATTGGTTCGCTGTATCTTCGCGCATAGACGAGGAACGCACAGCCACGGAATGCGTGGAATAGTTGTGCGACTTATACGAGAAGGCGGCTACTTTCTCAAGAACATGCTCTGCCTCTTCCGTCCATTCTTTTTGCGTAAAAAAAACCACAGGCGGGATGCATAGCTCTTCTCTGGTTGCAAGCGTCGCAAGCGTGTTTGCCTTTGACGTAAACGTAAATGGTGTGGGCATATTATCCTCGTCTACAAAAGGCAGGAAAAGCGCGCAGGCGCAAGCCTATATGTTCGTATACCACGCATAAAGCGACTCGATACCATCGCGCAATGGGGTTTTCGGGCGCCACCCTAAAGACTGTATTTTTTGCGCATCCATAAGTTTGCGCGGCGTTCCGTTGGGCTTTGTAATGTCATATTCAAGAGTGCCTCGAAAGTCAACAATGTCTTTTATGATGTCAAAAAGCTGTGTGAGCTGTATATCCGTCCCGGAGGTGATGTTGACAAATTCCCCAATATCAGAAGCGTTTTTTGCACGCATGAGGAAGAGGCAGGCGTCGGCAAGGTCGTCGCTGTGCATAAATTCGCGATATGCTGAACCGTCTCCCCATACGATGACTTTATCCGCAAAGGCACCTATCCCATGCAGGGCGCGCTCAAGTGCGCGCTCGTCGCGCGCGTTCACAGCGTCATCAAGCCCAAAGCCGAGGGGGAAGCGCTGGACGTCGGCGGCAATGGCATCGAAGTCCTTGGCAGCGAGCAGTTTCGCCAAATGAAAGCGACGCAGAAGCATAGGCAGTACATGCGCCCTTTCCATGTGGAAGTTGTCGCCTACGCCGTATTGATTGGTAGGCATGGCAGATATGAAATTTGTCCCGAATTGTTCGTTGTAATATGTGCACTGTTTTATGGCAGCAATTTTTGCGAGGGCGTACGCCTCATTTGTAGGCTCAAGGGGAGATGTAAGCAGGCTGTCTTCTCGCATGGGCTGCGGTGCAAGGCGCGGATAAATGCACGACGAGCCTAAGTTCAAAAGCTTTTTCACGCCATTTTCGTAAGCGCTGTGGATGACATTTGTGGAAATCATTACGTTGTCATAGAAAAAATGCGCCGGGTATGTCTGGTTTGCAAGGATACCGCCCACCCGCGCCGCGCAGAGAAAAACATACTCCGGACGCTCCTTGCGGAAAAAGTCAGACACATGCTGTTGCACGCGCAAGTCAAAATCGGCGCTTCGCGCGTACACGATATTCGTATATCCGGCGCTCTTAAGGCGGCGCAGAAGCGCCGACCCCACAAGGCCGCTGTGCCCCGCCACATATATTTTAGAATGCTTTTCCATAGATTATGCGCCTATTCTCGTACATCATGCATTGCGAAACCTGCATGCAAGCATACAGTGTCCTTGAGGGCGATGGTCACATCCTCCAACACCATCTCTTGCACCATCGCCTCAAAGGTGATGCGCGGCTCCCAACCGAGCAGAGCACGTGCTTTTTCTGCGTGTCCGAGCAATGTTTCCACTTCTGTGGGGCGAAAATACCGCGGATCAATACGCACAAGCACAGCGCCTTGTTTAAGGAGCGGGTTTGAACGAAGTGTTTTTAGCGTTTCCTCAATGAATGCCTGACTTATGCGCGTTTCTTCGTGAACGCCCGATGTTGCCCCCGGCTCCGTACAATCGCGCTGTGTCATAAGGCGAATAAATGTCTCTTCACAAAAGCTGTGTACGACTCCCACCTCGTCAACGCCCGCGCCCCGCCATTCCAAGGTGATGCCAAGCATACGCGCCGATATTTCAATAAATTCCCGCACAGAATGCTGCACGCCCGTGGCGATGACAAAGTCCTCCGGCGTGTCCTGCTGTAGCATAAGCCACATCATACGCACATAGTCCTTTGCGTGCCCCCAATCGCGCAGGGCATTGATATTGCCCATATAGAGGCAATCTGCCAAACCAAGAACAGCGCGCGGCAAGGCGCGTGTGATTTTGCGGGTCACAAAGGTCTCGCCGCGCATGGGTGATTCATGATTGAAAAGGATGCCATTGCACGCGTACATGCCATAGGCTTCACGATAGTTCACCGTCATCCAATAGGCATAGAGCTTTGCCACAGCATAGGGCGAGCGCGGATAGAAGGGTGTTTTTTCCGTTTGAGGACTTTCTTGCACAAGGCCATAGAGCTCGGAGGTGGACGCCTGATAAATACGCGCGGACTTTTCAAGACCGAGCAGGCGCACGGCTTCCAAGACGCGCAACGTGCCCAAGCCCACCACGTCCGCCGTATATTCCGGCGCGTCAAAGGACACTTGCACATGACTTTGCGCCGCAAGGTTATAAATTTCGTCCGGCTGGATTTTTTGTACAAGGCGAATAAGGTTTGTGCTGTCTGTGAGGTCGCCGTAATGGAGGAAGAAGCGCTTGTTTGCTGTGTGCAGTCCCTGATAGATGGCGTCAATACGCTGGGTGTTGAAGAGGGAGGAACGGCGCTTTATGCCATGAACTTCATAGCCTTTTTCCAGTAAAAATCGCGCCAAGTAGGCGCCGTCCTGCCCTGTAATACCTGTGATGAGTGCTTTTTTCATAAGATATGATGGCGGTCTTCGCGCTTCTCCAAGGGAGAAGCGCCATGTTCCGCGCTATTTCCCTTTTTTCTCGTCCTTACCCTTATCTTTGTCGTCGCCCACAAGTTTCGCCTCATCTGCATTTTCTGCGGCGGGTGCTGGGCGCGGCTCAGGAAGCTGCGGGTTATTCACGACCTGTGGCAGCGCAGGAAAAAGGATTTGCATCTTATCGAAACGCGTCACAATCTCAGCGGTGATGTCGGCTGCTTGTGAATATTGCAGCGCGTTTGCGGCGTTGACGATGAGGTCAAATTCCTTTTCCGCCTGATATTCCTTCACCACATTGTGCATGGCAACAAGGCTATTGCGCGCCACTTCATCCTGCTGCTTTTTCAAGTCAGCTTGGAGTTGCTGATAGGCAATTTGCAGCAGTTCTTGCACTTGCTTTTCGTCGGGATAGGCTTTGAGCTTTTCCTGTATGACATTCAAGTTTTGCTGGAGAACTTGCTGGACTGTAGCGGCGTATTGCTTGGCTTTGCGCCCGTTTTCACTGTCTGCAAAGACTTTTTGAATGTCAACCACGGCAACGGATGAACCCATGTTGCAACCTGAGACCAAGAGTGTGAGCATAAGCCCGAGAAGGAGCGTGAATTTACGCATGAAAACATCCTTTCATCTTAGGCGCTGTCGTCAAATGCGCCTAGTATTACAGTTGTAGAGTTAAGGTTTTTTTG
>CAYJGA010000104.1:0-6672 GCA_964369255.1 uncultured Desulfovibrionaceae bacterium | reverse complement strand
GCACACCTGTGACAACCTTGATAACGTCCTTATCCTTAAAACCTATGAGCTTTTGCAAATATGCTGTTCTTTCTATCATACGTCACCTCGTGACTTGATGATAGAAAAAAATAAAGCGAAATGCAATTTTTTTCTGCGCAAAGAAAAAAATAAAGCGAAATGTAAATGTTTTTCTGTGTAGAGAAAAAGCTTGCGTTTCCTGAGGAGTTTCCGAGAAATTGGGAAGACATTAGCATGTGTATAAAGTTGAGATGAAGTCAGGCTTGTGCTTTTTGTAACTCTCCAATAATTTGTTGAAGATTTTGAGTGCCGTGTTGCGCAATGCCGAACCATCAATAAACCATCAATGAATGTGATTTCTCTTTATGGTTGATTTTACAAGAGTTTTTTTCGTGAGGTGGGGAAAACGAGGCACATTTTCCCTTTTCTATCAATGAACCATCAATAAACCGTCAATGAAACATCCATAAAACATCCATGAAACATTAGGGACCACTGTATCAATCTCTTTTTATTGCCCAAAAAGGGTGATACTTCATAATCCGCCGCCCGGCTTCAGGGTTCACGAGGGCAATGACACCGGCATCGACAGCCTCGCGAATGTAGCGAGAAATTGTGGCTTTATTTTTTTCCTCGATGCCGAAGCGTTCGCGCAAAGAAGCGTTTGTCAAAGCCTTTCTTTCAACATACTGCAAGCATGCATGCAAATAGCATGCGCGAATGCGGTCTTCTTTGTCCAAATCACTCAACTTCATATGTGCAAAAAGAACGACGCGAGTACATCCGCCCACAGTTTCAAAAAGTGGAGCGGGAAGCTGGTGTTGCTCACATTGGGCAACAACCTTGTCGATGCCGCTGCCACGCTCCTCACACACGCCTATTCTGCGCATAAAGGACGCGAGCGCCTCATTCCTCGAACGCGGAGGGCTGTCAAGAAAACGCTCAAGATGCACAAGGGGTAAGCCGGGGCTCGTGATTTCAATACGATTGGAAAAAATTTCAATCATGGGAGCTGTGCCCGAAAAATGAAAATCTTGATGAATGAGGGCGTTGGCTATAAGCTCGCGCACAGCAATGGCAGGAAAGGGAGCGGCCTGTTTACGCAAACCATTTTCAATGACTTCTTTCCCCAAAGACAAGTCAATCACCGTCGCGACAAGCTCCTCAAAGTCAAGCGCATATCCCTTTGTCCGTACATATTCTTTTTCTGTTGCAAGGCGGTTTTCACCACTATACAAAATAATACGCGTGGCCTTGTGGGCAAGCACTCGAAATGCGGCGATATTGACGCCTAAGAGGATGGCGCCAAGGTTTGTTATACTCCATGAGCCGTCCACATTTCTTACAATCATATTCTCTGTTTGTAAGGCATGAAGGCTCGTGTCCTCATTTTCTGCTACGGGCTGTGATAATAAAGAGGAATACTTAGAGCAATCAAGATGCGTTAAAACATCTTGCTCCGTTTGCTTGTCGGCGGCAATCTCTTTCTCAAAAGGAGTGACGTCAAACGCACGCCACAGGGTACGCTCCTTTTCTGGAAAGTCTTTCAGCTTTTTCTTATATGAACCAACACGAATATATTCTACATTTTGAAAGGCCACAGGATTTTTGGACGCCGCCGCAATTTCTAAGATAACGATACTTTTCTCTTCCACTTCAAGTGTATAAAAGCAAAAATCGATTTTTGGGGTAAGCAGACGAAGAAGCCAGTTTTCAAGCTCTTCGTTGCCCACTTTTGCATGCCTTGGCTTAAACGTCGTGCCCACAAGGTCGTGACTTACATCATCCACACCCCACACGAGCCACGCTCGCACCTTTCCAAGTAAGGCCGCCGAATTGGAGAGAGCCGAAATATATTCGCCCATTTCTTCCGGTTTCGTATTATTGCGCTTAAACTCCACCCACTCTGTTTCAAGGGGTTGCTTGCGCAACTCTTGCAAAAGTGCGTGTATTTCTGCGTCTGTTTTTTGTGTGGTCATGTTATTCCCTGCGCCTTAAAAAGAGTCCCCCACAAACCTTGCAAAACGTATCAAAAAAGGAAATTTCGCAGGCGCTACCACGTCAAACGGACTTTGGAGCCTTGCGCGGACATGTACTGCTTGCACTGCTGAATAGTATATTGCCCATAGTGAACAATAGATGCAATGAGTGCCGCGGACGCTTTGCCCTCGCTCACAGCCTCGTGCATGTGCGCAGGACTGCCGGCGCCGCCGGAAGCGATGACGGGAATGCTCACAGCCTCGCAAATACGACGCGTCAATGTGAGTTCGTAGCCGTCTCGGGTGCCATCGGCGTCAATGGAATTGACGCACAATTCCCCCGCGCCCAAAGCCTCACAGCGCTGCGCCCACTCAAGGGCGTCAATACCCATATAGGTACGACCGCCGTGGATGACTATTTCGTAACCCGACGGAATAGTATCACTCACAGGGACGCTCTTCACATCCATGCCCACAACAATGGCCTGCGAACCAAAGGCCGCAGCGCCTTGGCTGATAATCTCAGGATGCTTCACAGCCGCAGAATTGACCGACACTTTCTCCGCACCCGCAAGGAGCACGGCGCGCATGTCTTCCACTGTGCTGATACCACCGCCTACGCTAAAAGGGATAAATATTTGCTCGGCGACGCGCTGCACCACATCAAGAAAAATGCCGCGGCGTTCGTGGGAAGCGGTGATGTCGTAGAAAACTATTTCGTCCGCCCCTTCTTCATAGTAGCGGCGCGCAGTTTCCACAGGGTCACCAATGTCCACATTACCCTCGAAACGCACGCCCTTGGTGAGGCGCCCGTCGCGCACGTCCAAGCATGGGATGATACGCTTACTGAGCATGAGACACGTCCTTTTGCTGGCAATATTCATAGAAATTTTGCAACATTTGCAAACCCGGAGTTCCGCTCTTTTCCACATGGAATTGCACAGCCCACAGGCCGTCGCGCCCGTACACACTGCAAAACTCTTGCCCATAGTACGACGTCGCAAGCACAAGCGCAGGGTCTGGCTCCACATAATAGCTGTGGACAAAGTAAAATTCCGCATCCGACGGCACACCGCGGAAAAGCCAGCTCTCCCTGCGACGCGAAAGGCTGTTCCAGCCCATATGGGGAATGCGAATGGGGCTTCCGTCCTCTTCCTGCAACTTTTCCGAAAAAAGACGACACGCGCCGCGCACAAGCCCAAGGGTCTGCGTATTGTTCTCTTCGCTCGTCTCCAGAAGAATTTGACAGCCAAGACAAATGCCCAACAAAGGTTTTTCCGCCGTAATAAGATTTTTCAGCACAGCGTCCATGCCACTTGTGCGCAAGTGTTCCATGGCCTGTCCCGCAGCGCCAACACCGGGGAAGATGATGCCTTGCGCAGCGTGCAGCTCTTCTGCACGCGCAGTAATGACGCAAGGGATGCCCAAATGCTCAAGGGCGCGGCGCACGCTCGTTTGATTGCCGGCTTCATAGTCCAGAATTGCTAACATAGAAGAAGTATCCTCAAGGCTTGTTATTGGCTATTTTAGGCGGCAAGCGCCACTTCCAGCACAAAGGTGCCTTCAGGAAGCTGAAAGGGAATGACCACAGTGACAGCCTTCTCAATGCAAGGTATCATACATGCCTTGCCCTCGATGACCGTGGGCGTAGACCCCTGATAGACGCGCCCCACCTCTGCAAGGCAACGGCGCACATCACCGGAAATAATATTTGTCAATTCGCCCACGACGCCGCCACAGCCATCGTCCAAGTCGCCGAACAGTGTCATGGTACAAAATGTCGCTGCCTCTTCCGTAAAACTCAAAGTAAGTGTGCCTTTTTGCACCTTTTCTTGCTCAAAGAAAACATAGGCGGAAAAATCCCCATATGTCTCCTTACTCTGTTTGACAGACGGCTTGCCCGGCACCGGACGGATGCTGAGCATCATTTCAAAAACCTTCAAGGTGGCCTGTGTAAAGGCCTGCGTTACAGCTCTAATATCCATTGATCCTCGCTCATGCTTCCGCGAGAAGCATCATTCACAAAGAGCACTCTCAAATGCCCTGCACATATCCTGTCTGTATAAACGAATCAACTAAACCAAAAACAAGCTCATTGCCGCAAAATGTTCCTTGCGCAATACTGCTCTTAAATGACGACAGCTGACCCTCAAAGTCTTGCAAAAGACTCGGCTCCAAATGCATCATTTGCGCTTGCATACCATAGTTGAGCCTTTCCACATAGTGGGCATTCAAACGCTGCTCCACCATAGCCATGATGGGCAAGGTTAAAATGGGCTTTCCAAGGTATAAGGACTCCGTCATAAGCGTATGACCGCCCCCTTGCACCACATAAGTGCATCCCTCAAGCAGTTCCAGAAAAGTCTGCTCAGACTTTTCCATGAACACCACGTTCCCTTCGCGCCCCTGCGTGCGATCATAACCAAAGACATAACACGTCCTGTCTGTGGCCTGACGCAAAAAGTCCACAAGTCCCTTGTGCGTCGTATTACTCTGATACACAAGTACATGCCCATCGTCTCGTGGGCGCGCTGCCATGACTGCGTCACGCAAAATAGGCGGAACCACACGCGCGCGGTACTTTTTTTGTACGGGCGGTGCGTAAAATGACACAATAATATTTTGCGCCGTGGGGCGAAACAAGTAGCGTGGTGTCAGTCCTTGAACAATATAATCAAAAAGCATGTCCCTTGGCAAGTCATGTTCACAGCAAGTCAAAACATGCTGATGGTCAAGCGTCAAACACGGCAAGCCCACACGCTCTGCGGCGCGCGGGACAAAATACTCCAAGTCCGTCATGCACACATCGGGCTTAAAGGCCTCAATGACGTCCATAACTTCACGGATATAGCGCTCTCTGTGCCATAAAAGCGGGAGAGCCTTTTTGACAGTGGCGCCTATGTCTACTTTATAATTTTGGAAAACCGTTCCCAAATTCGGTATTCTGTGGACGGGAAATTCGTCCGCAAAAATCCGCAACGCGTCGTCATTGGCCACGAAAAGAAATTCATGCTGCCCAAGTTTGCGTGCGATTGTCAAACCGCGCATGGCGTGACCATGTCCGGTTCCATGAATACCATAAAGAATGCGTGCCATGTTAATCCTTGTTTAATCTGCCTATGCCCTTAGCAATATCTAGAAATGACCAAGTATGCAAGGAAAATTTTTTCGAGAACTTTTCAAGAAAAAATCCAACAAAGACAGCTTGCGACCCATATTTCGTAGAGGGCTTCGCATCCTATTGTGCGTCACAAACAATATTTAAAGTGATACTTGAATGCACGTAAAAAAACGCTCCCACCAAAGCAAAATTACTTACGCTGCCTGCTTAAAAGGGCGCGCAAAATCTTCGCCACAAGGGGCGTAAGTTTCGTTTTCTTATACATTTGAGCTGCTTTTTGCACTGCGGAGCCTTGCGTCGGATACGGATGGATAACAGAGACCAACGCTCCCAAGCCCATCCCTCCCGCCATAGCAGTGGTGATTTCGCTTATCATTTCGCCCGCATGACTCGAGACGATGGTGGCGCCTAAGATTTTATCACCCCCTTTCTTTGTCATGACCTTCACAAAGCCGCGGCCTTCGCGCTCCGTCAAAGCTCTGTCATTTTCGGACATATCATACTTATAGAAATCCACTTGCATGCCAAGTTTGTGCGCGTCCGCTTCGTACAATCCCACATGAGCAATTTCAGGGTCTGTATATGTACACCACGGAATGTTCTGCGCACTGAGCTTCTTACGCCCCATGAAGAGCGCATTCTGGACAGCAATTTGCGCGGCAATATCGGCGGCGTGGGTGAACTTCAGCGTCATGGCGCAGTCCCCCACAGCAAAAATCGCCGGATTGGTGGTGCGTAAATTATCATCCACCACAATGCCCGCGCGCGCGTCATATTGAACGCCTGCGTGTTCAAGTCCAAGCTTGTATACATTGGGCGCCCTGCCAAGTCCCAAGAAGATTTTATCTACGTCCACAATGCTTTGCGTCCCCGCTTCTTGAGACGCATGCTGTATATACACCCTCTTCTTGCCATTCTCCAACCTTTCCGCACGCGCAAGGCTGCTTTCAAGGTGTACATTGATGCCTTCCTCTGCAAAGACTTCTGCCAAAAGCGCTGAAGCGTCCGCATCTTCGCGGGGCAAGAACGCGCCTCTTTGTACGATGCTGACTTGTGCGCCCAAACGTCGAAAAGCCTGCGCCAGCTCACAGCCGATGGGGCCACCGCCCACAAAGAGAATGTGCTCCGGCAATTCTGTGAGGTTAAATATGGTTTCATTTGTCAAAATGTCGGCATCGTCTTGCCCAAAGCCATCTTTGCTCAAACCTTCAATAGGCACAGTCACCGCACGGGCGCCTGTGGCGATAATCGCCTTACGGAAATGCAGCTTCGCTCCGTTCACTTCCACAGTCTGCGCATCCACAAAGGCGCCGCGCCCTAAAAACACATCCACACCAAGTTCCGTAAAACGCTTGACGGAATCCACGGGGCTTATATCCGCACGGATACGCCGCAATTCCTGCATCACCTGTGCGAACTCAGAGGGGTCCACAGCGCGCGCTTGCAAACCAAAGTCAGCGCCGCGGCGCATGTCTGCCGCAAGTTTTGCCGTGCGGATAAGGCACTTTGAAGGGACACAGCCTACATTGAGGCAGTCGCCTCCCATGAAGTGTTCTTCCACAAGGGCCACCG
>CAYJGA010000103.1:0-6691 GCA_964369255.1 uncultured Desulfovibrionaceae bacterium | reverse complement strand
GTCATCGCGAGCGAAGCGTGGCGATCCATGCGTTTGAGCGAAACAAGGCACTAGAAACAATCCGCTATAATTTTTTCGCAAGAATTTTCTTTAAAGCAGTATTTTCCACAGTGAGTGCTTGATTGTTTGCCCGCAGCTCTTCCACCAAGGACTGCAAATTATTGCACAATTCTTGCATGAGCGCGATGCTTTTTATGGGTTTGATTATAAGAGCGCTTTCTTCACCTGTTTTGTATGCAAGAGGGTCGATATTTGTATAAACTTTGGAGAGGACTTCTGCATCTTTGACGGGATACAGCACCCATGCGTATTCGATGAGGTCTTCATAGCGCATGCGTGCAATGGCTTCTGTGGAGTCAAAGACCTTTGCTCGTTTCGTGGGTTTTTCTGTGCGCCACAAAATGGTTTGCTCGTTGCCGTTGTCCACTTGCGTGCAGAAGGAAAATTCGGGATAGAGATCGTGAATGGCAAACACTGCTTTGAATACATCTCCTTGCCACGCGCCATCTGCGAACATGCCGGCGTAATCTTTGTAGCGATCTTGTGTTTCAGGGCATGACATGGCAGCAAAGCAGTTACTTGGCACAGTGTCGTCAATAATCCACACAGTCTTTTCATGACTATAGGGAAGACTGTTTTCGAAGTCCCTCAAGGTTTGCTCAAATGTGTGGAGGCCGTCAAGATAGATGACGTCAAACTTGAAGGGGCTATTGTGATACTTGTGTGTGAAGCTTTCGGCACGCTCGGGGAACTGTGCAAAAAACTCATCTGATGTTTCGCTGTAAAAATGCGCATTGTCGTTGGTAAAAAGCGTTGAATCAAAGCGAAAGAGCGGGTCGACGGCGATTTTGAATGGCACATCCAGAGGCAAGAATGTTTCCCCCTCAAAAACACCCACCTCGAGATAGGTCTGCGCATAAAAAGTATCAGTAAGCGCTTGAATTCGCTGAAATGCCGGCTTTTTGCGCTTTTTTTGGATGTCCGCAAGTATCTCTTCAGAGTGTTGTTTTTGGAGCTTTTTCAAACGATAAAGCTCAAGCTCTTGGCGGCGCGTGTGGTCATATGGCTCCACGGCAACCGCCTTACGCGCAGCGTCGATAGCCGCGTCAAGGTCGCCCTTGGCGGCGTGTATGGAAGCGGCGCGCGCGTGTGGCGCGCTCCAAAATGGACTCTCGTACATGGCCTGATTCATAATGTGCATGGCACCCTCGTAGTCGTTGTTTAAGAAGTAATATGCAGCAAGACTCTCCTTGCACACATAGTTTCGAGGTTCAAATTCCACGGCTTTCTGCGCGTGCTCTATGGCTTTTGCATAGTTTCCCGTTTTGGCGTAAATGTTTGCCAAGCTCATATGGCGTTCGGCACCGCGGGTGTTTTGTTGGAGAATGCTTTGAAAAAGGCGACTTGCCTGCCTTGTGTTCCCTCTGTCATTGAAAAGCTCTGCAAGCATTTGCAGGGCTTTAAGATGCTTGGGATTCAGCTCCACTGCCTTTTGCGCACACGCCGCCGCTTTATCCAAGCAGGTTTTCACATCGGTGGCGTTTGTGCTGTCGGCGGCTTGCGCCTTGTGCATCTTGGCAAGGCACACATATGCCTCTTCCCATGTGGGATGTTGCTTGAGGGTCTCAAAAATGAGCTGTGAACACGCGCTATAGTCTTTATTTTTTGTCAAATACTTGGCAAGTTCTGCCACGCGTTTGAGTTTGTGCGGCTCCACGGCGACACCCTTTTTTGCCCACTCAATGGCTGCATCCATGTTACCAAGCAGACTGTAAATATGCGCAAGTCTCGCGTGCGCTTCGCTCCAACTTGGATATTGCTCAATGGTGCGTAATTGCAAGTCAATGGCGCCTTGAAAATCACCCATAATGAGGAAGAGCGTGGTGACTTCCTTGAAAAAACCGCCTATATTTGGGAGAGTGGCAATTTTCTCTTGCGCGTTTTTCAATCGAAAGCGAAATTCTTCGAGGGGCGTTGTGATGCCTCTGCCCGTGCGGACATGATAATATTGGATTGCTTTATAGTAGTCCACGTACATGAATGGTTCAAGCAGCTCTCTTTTTTGTAGGTCTGTGAACATATGATATGCGGCTTCATAATCATGGCGCAGGTACAGAAAATAGGCTTTGTAAAAACATTCCTTCGCCTCATTTAAGGGCGCAGGTTCCTCTCTATAACACGCGGGCATTGTAAGATTTTTTTCGTCGGGCGCGGTATGTTTCACAAGAATATCTGCATGCGCGTGGAGGTTTTCCGTAAAGTCGTTTGTACTGTGAAGTATATGTTCGAGCTGATGCGTATCAAGTGTGAAGACATCATTGCTTTCATTGAAGCCATCTGCGTAGACCACTGTTTTTTGCAAATGCAGCAAAAAGTAATTGTCTGACTTTGCGTGCGCGATACAATCAAATGTGTCGTCGTGTCCGCGTGGTATCACAACGACGCGTGTTGTGATGTCGTGCGTAAGTAAGAGCGTATGTTGCGCTGAACCATTTATCATGAGGCACACTTGCGCCGTGCTGATACGACGGAGCTGTTCCTCCACTGTCAGCTCTTCCGGATAAATGATGTCCCATCCGCGCTGTGCGAGTATGTGCTCTACGCGTTCTTCATTGGCGCAGCCGCGTATTTTTGCGCGAGAAAGATATATACGTCGCCCGGGGATGCTTGGCTCGTGGTAATAGCCCATGTGCCGCGCGTGTTCAGGGTGCAGGTGGGACTCGATGATGAAGCCCGGTTCTGGAAAGTGTATTTTCGCAAATTGCGTGGGTTTTGCGAGGAAAATATGCTCATTATCAATGCCAAGGCCGTCTAAAATCGCACGTTGCCATGCAATAAAATGTGCAGTTGAAAAAGAAAAGCCATTGGTGCCTGCCCACACGATGGGAAGTTTACAGTCCTTGGCATACCACAGCCTTTGCAGGCTTTCCACAAGAAAATGCCCCCAATGCATAAAGAAAATCCCGCCGTAGATGACTTCTTGCGTCGAATATTCCCAAGGCTCTATGTATGGCAACTGCTTGGAGTCAAAAGTTCTTCCGATAATCCTGTGGGCGTGTGGCAGAGGCTTTTGTTTGTGAAAAGCGCCGAGGGCGTAGGTTCGTCGCGCACCCGTAATGTCTCCCACCATGGGCAAGAGTGTCACGTCTTCGTATATGTCACAGGTAAGGGGAGGATGGGCTTTATGCTCTGAAGCACTGTGTTGTTGCATGTGTGGCTCCTTGCGCCTTGAGATTAAACGGGAGGCTGTTCGCATCGGATTGTCAAGCGTTTGTCTGCCTCTGAAAACGCTGATGCATGCGCTCGTCGCAGAGGTTATTTACGATGCTGCACGTTTTGACAGCAAAATTCGTGCCGATTTTGCGAATACGAGAGAGCCGCACTCGTCGCTCGCAAGAGCATTGAGGGCTATTGAGGGTTGACGACACGCGGCATAAGACCTCGATAATCCGCAAAAAACGTCGTGGCAAGCCAGAACGCAGTGCCGCATAAATATAATTTATTATAACGATATTGACAACTAAAAAAAATATTTATATCTTTCCCCTACATGACATTCCGTAGTGTGTACACATTCGCAATGATGCTTGCAAAATATCATTGAGGCAGTTTGAAAGTTCACGCTTGTCCTCAGAGGTTTTTTTTGAACGGAATTTTTTGAGAAAACTATTTTTCCCAAAAAACAGTTCTAAAAAACACATGAGAATGACGTCATTGAGATGGCATCAATCATATGTAAATAATACGTTCCCATGAGGTTTTCATGTCTTTACACGCATTAACCCCCATAGTGTCGTCGGCGCACGCGAAAAAAGCACCTGTTACCACATCCCTCTTTGACTTTTTCAAACAGGGCCCCGGGCCTTCTTCCTCGCACACCATCGGCCCCATGAAGGCCGCCAAGGATTTTTTGGATATGTGCAAAGCCTTGCCTACATCTGTCAAGCAAAGCGCCGTGCGCATACACACAAGCCTGCTCGGTTCCCTCAGCGCCACAGGCCTCGGCCATGGCACTGCCTCCGCAATCATGGCCGGATTTCTCGGACACGAACCACACAAATGCCCCGCAGGCCTCCTCGCCCAACTCCACAACACCACCGGCACCACATATAGTATTGACCTTGAAGGCCACTGCGTCCCGCTCACCCTTCACGACATTACCTATGACAGCCTCGTCCACGATAAGCCCTACAGCAACACCCTCATCTGTACTCTCCTCGACGCACAGGGTACCGGCCTTTGTCAGCGTGAATATTATTCCGTAGGCGGCGGATTTATCCAGTGGAAGGGCTGGACAGCTCCGGAACGGGGCGCGCCCGCCTATCCCTATGCCTCCATGCGCGAACTGCGCGCACAGCTCGAACGCACAGGCTTAACTCTCCACGAGCTGATTTTGGACAACGAAAGCGCCATCACCGGGCAATCGCGTCCGCATATCTTCGCCCAGCTTGAAGAAGTGATGGAAGCCATGTATGACAGTGTGCGCCGCGGCCTTGCCACGGAAGGGGTCTTGCCCGGCACCCTTGGTGTGCATCGAAAAGCAAAAGTCATTTTGGAGTCCGCCAATAAAGTTCCCCACGCCGTCGACCGCTTCATGGGGCGCGTCAACGCATACGCCTTCGCGGCGGCGGAGGAAAATGCCGGTGGTGGTGTCATTGTCACCGCACCCACGTGCGGCTCTGCCGGAGTCATGCCTTCCATTCTTTACGCACTGCGCTACGACCTCAACATCGGCGGTCGCGCCCTGCGCGAAGGCGTCCTTGCGTCTGCGGCCATCGGCTATCTTGCCAAGCATAATGCGGGCATCGCCGGTGCAGAAGTGGGCTGTCAGGGGGAGGTGGGCGTTGCTTCTGCCATGGCAGCCGCCATGCTCACCCATGCACGCGGAAATGCCATCGGTGTCGTGGAAAATGCGGCAGAAATTGCCCTCGAACACCATCTCGGACTCACCTGCGACCCCGTAGGCGGATATGTACAAATTCCTTGCATCGAGCGTAATGCCGTAGGCGCCATCAAGGCCTACAACGCCTGCTTGCTCGCACGATGCGAGTCCGGCGTGCACCACATGGTCACCCTCGACGCCGTCATCCGCGCCATGGGCGAAACAGGAGCAGAAATGAATGCCAAGTACAAGGAAACAAGCGAAGGCGGTCTCGCCGTATGTATGGTGGATTGCTAGGAGCTGTTTCTAAATAAAGAGATTTTTTTTGAATGGGGTTTGGGGGGAAAGCTTTTTTTATTTTTATTTTTTTGTTTAAGTTTTTTTCTTGGGGGGAAACTTTTTTTAGGAAAAAAAAGCTTTCCCCCCAAACCCCCCTTCAAAAAAACCATCTGTTTAGCTAAACAATCGGCGCTTACGAATGAACGAGGGGAAAGATGTTTTGTTTTTTATATGAAATAGTCCGTTTAACCTCTGAAGCGATGCGGCAAAAAAAACATCTGTTTAACTAAACGATCGGCGCTTTTGGATGGAGGACTGAAGAGATGTTTTATTTTTTTATGTAAAGCAGTCTGTTTACTCTCTTCAGAAGAGTGACAAAATACAAGAGAATTTATTTAGAATCATCCCTTGGGAAATCGGCGCTCTCGAATGGAAGAGTGATAAGAATTTTTATGTTTTTATACAAAAAGGCGTGAAACAGCCCCTTTATCACACATGCAATAGCTTGCTATAACACAGTATGAGGTAGTAAATATGGAAAAAACAACATACACATGGCAACACAAGGACTTGTTGGACGTAAACCAGCTTTCCCCGCAAGACGTCTGTCATATCCTTGGGCTGGCAAGCAACTTTCAAGAAATAAATCAGCGTCCTGTAAAAAAAGTCCCCACACTCAAAGGAAAGAGTGTTGTCCTCTTTTTTGCCGAAGACAGCACGCGCACAAAAACATCTTTTGACATGGCAGGCAAGCGCCTCTCCGCCGACACTTTTGCCCTCGGCAAAAGCGGCTCCAGCCTCACCAAGGGTGAAAGCCTCAAGGACACAGGCCTCACACTGCACGCCATGCGCCCCGATGTCATCGTCATCCGTCACACCAGCAGCGGCGCCGCGCAATATCTGGCAGAGCGCCTCCCCTGCGGCATCGTCAACGGAGGCGACGGATGGCACGCACACCCCACACAAGCGCTCCTCGACTGTTTTTCCCTTTATAAAGCATGGCACGACCCCACACATGACGATATGCTCCGCAATTTTACAGGAAAAACACTCCTTATACTCGGCGATGTAGCCCACAGCCGCGTGGCACGTTCAAATATCCACCTACTCACCATGCTCGGCGTCCGCGTTCGTGTGTGCGCACCGCGTACCCTCTTACCCGCCGGCATACACTCATGGCCTGTGGATATATACAGCGACCTTACAAAGGCCGTCCAAGGCGTCGATGCCATCATGTGCCTCCGCCTCCAGCTCGAACGACAACACGCCGGCCTTCTGCCCACCTTGGCAGAATATTCCCGCAGATATTGCCTCACCCCCGCCCATGTTGCCATGGCAAATGAAGGCGCAAAAGTGCTCCATCCGGGCCCCATGAATCGCGGTCTTGAAATATCTGCCCAAGTGGCCGACGCGCCTCACTGCCTTGTCCTTGACCAAGTAAACGCCGGCGTGTCCACACGCATGGCTATTCTTTATCTTTTAGCACTCAAAAACTAGTGCCTTGTCATGGCTAAAAGTTTTTTTTGAAAG
>CAYJGA010000102.1:0-6755 GCA_964369255.1 uncultured Desulfovibrionaceae bacterium | reverse complement strand
TTTCTCCTCACCCCCCTTGCTTCTTAGTAGGGAAGGTCCAAGGGTTTGGGGTTTTGCGCTGTGTGAGGATGCTCACCACCGGCATAGACTCTTAACTTTTTCAACATGGCACGGCCCAAGCGATTCTTAGGAAGCATGCCTTTTACGGCGTTCATGATGGCGTGTTCAGGTTTTTTCACCATCATGTCCTTAAGTGGGGTGGTTTTGAGGCCGCCCACATAGCCGGAATAACGATAATATTTTTTATTTTCCATTTTCGTGCCGGTGACACGAATTTTTTCGCAGTTCACAACAACGATGAAATCGCCATTATCCATATGATGTGCAAACTCAGGTTTATGTTTGCCACGCAGGCGGTGGGCAATTTGCGACGCCAAGCGTCCAAGGACTTTATCCGCAGCATCAACCACATACCATTCGTGGTTGATGTCTTTGGGGGTAGGACTGAATGTTTTCATTGGGAATAACTCCTCACAAAGATCTGAAAAAAGCTCCCTACAGCAAAGCCCGAGACATGTCAAGATAACGGGGGGTCAGCATGTCCGACGGGGAATGTGGAGCAACAGCCGAAGGAGAGTATATAAAATGAGGGCTTTTGCCAAGTCTTTTTTTTGCATTCTTGAAATTTTTTTGAGCATGAATGAGATTGTTAAAATACCTTGCTTTTTCAGGATGATTTATGTATTTTTTTCGTGCTTTGTGCTCTTTGCTGAGTTTTTACGTGCAGACGCCTATAAAAAAGATTGTGAACTATGTATAAAACGCGCTGGTTTTCTCCCATCACATGGCCTGTGCTTTCCTTTGCTGTGGTCATTTTTTTTGGAAGCATTGTTTTGTCCATGCCTTTTTCGTGGGCAGAGGGGCAATCGCTCTCGTACATCGACGCGCTTTTTTTGTCTACCTCCGCAGTGTGCGTCACAGGTCTTGCCTCCGTGGATGTGGGGACGGTTTTGAGCGGTGCGGGTTTGACAATTTTATTGCTGCTCATTCAGTTGGGCGGGCTTGGGATTACCACATATACATCGCTTGTATTTATTTTGTGGCGCAACCGCGTTCCCTTTTCTGACAGGCTCGCCGTACACCAAGCGCTTTTGAACAAAGATATTTTGGACGTACGCACATTTATTTGGCAAGTGGTGCTGCTTGTGATTGGCGTGGAAGGGGCGGCGGCGATACTCTTGTATCTTCACGACCCTGTGCTTTTTCACCCTTTTAGCGCTGTTTTTCATGCTATTTCTGCTTTTTGTAACGCCGGTTTTAGCCTCTATGCCGATAATCTTATGCGCTTTCAGGGCGATACGGCTGTGAATGTCATCATCGGAGCGAGTATCATTCTTGGCGGCCTTGGCTTTGCGGTGCTCCACGAAATAATCCGTGTTTTTTATGCCTATGTGTGCAATGCTTTTAGGCGCTTAGGCTTTTGTGCGCAATGCGCCTCTCCACTGTCGTATGACCATATATCGAAAAATCCTGTGCGCCCCTTGAACATTGATAGGTACAGCCGACTTGTCCTTGTGACATCGTTCTGGTTTGTTGTTGTTGGTGCCTTGTTTTTGATGCTGCTGGAATGGCCGCATGCGCAAGAAGGCGAGGGAGCGGGGACGGGCTGGACGCTTATTCTGACAAGTTTTTTTCACTCTATCAGCGCACGGACTGCGGGTTTTGTCACCATGGACTTGGCGCTCCTGTCCGACGCAAGTATCTTGGTGATTGTCGCCCTCATGTTTATAGGTGGAGCGCCGGGTTCCTGTGCAGGTGGCGTAAAAATTACGACATTCCGCGTGCTTGTGGGTTTTATGCGCACACAAGTGAGCGGCGAGAAGGACGTTCTCGTGCGAGACAGAGCCATTCCCGACGAGACTGTGCGACAGGCCTTGACACTCTTTTTCTTTGGAGCGCTGACTGTGGCGCTCTCTGTCATCCTTCTGTGTGTCTCGGAAAATATTTTTCGCATTCACGAATCGCACACACCGCTCTTACCGCTCCTACTTGAGACAGTTTCCGCCTTTGGCACTGTGGGTTTGAGTATGAACCTGACACCGCACTTGAGCGATGTGGGAAAAATTATTATTATGTTGAATATGTTTATCGGGCGTGTTGGATTTATCAGTTTGTTGACGGCGTTGCAGAGCTTGCGGCCTTCGCGGAAGTATTTTTATCCGACAACGCGTATGCCTATAGGTTAATGTAGAAAGGAGTTTGTTGATGTCTGAAAAAACATGGGAAGTGGGTGTTGTGGGGCTTGGCAAGTTTGGCTTGCAAATGGCGCGCACCTTGGCGCAGTTGGGGCATCATGTGGTGGGCGTGGACGAAAACCCGCAAAGGGTGGATACAGCGCAAGAGGTCTTGCAAACTGTCTACAGAGCTGACGCCACGCAGCTCTCCGTGCTCAAAGCGCTCCACTTCCAAGACCTTGACTGTGTCATGGTGAGCGTGGGTAGCGCTGTGGAAAAGTCCCTTTCTGTCGTCTTGAACCTTCAAGAGCTGAACGTACAGCGCATTTGGGCAAAGGCGAATAGTGAAGAGCACCGCAAGATTTTGAACCGCTTGGGCGTACACAATGCCATTCTCCCCGAGCACGACGCCGCGACCTTGGCGGCGCATCAACTATGCAGTCCGGGCATGCTCGACCTTATTCCGCGCTATGGTGGCATCTTGGTGCAAGAACTGACCGTTGACCGCTGGTCAGGCAAGACGCTCTTGGAATTGAACCTTATCCGTCAATATGAGGTCATGGTGATTGGTGTGCGCAGTGCGGACTCTGAAGAATATATCTTTGTCCCCTCAGCGCAGACGCAGCTTGAGCGCGGCGATGTCCTGCTCGTGGTGGGCAGACAGGCCAGCGTGCGCAATCTGGTGTCGTAGTAGCTTGTTTTGTCTAAAAGATTTTTTTGAAGGGGTGGGTGAGGGGAAACTTTTTTTTCAAAAAAGTTTCCTCCCACAAGCTTTTCAAATAACTTTTGATAAAAAATCACTAAAGCGTATCTAAATATGCGCCGTGGCTGAGATATTTTTGCACATATTCCGTCAGACCCGCCTCTAAGTCAAAACTGCACGTGGGGCATCCGCGCTTGAGGAGTCGTTCCATGCGTGCTTCTGTGAAATTTTGATATTTTCCGTGCAAATTTTCCGGCATGTCAATGTATTCTACTTGGAGTGGCACGCCCATGGCGGCAAAAATCGCTGCGGCAAGGTCGTTCCATGAGCGCGCCGTGCCTGTGCCTACATTAAAAATGCCATTCACATCTGCTTGGAGGAGGAGCCATGAAAGTATTTTTGTGCAGTCCTTGATGTAGACAAAGTCGCGCATCTGCCCGCCGTCCATGTAGATGGGTGACGTGGAGCGGAAAAGGCGCAGTGTCCCTGTCTGAGAAATTTCGTCATAAGCCTTACACACGACACTGCGCATGGTGCCCTTGTGGTATTCATTGGGGCCATAGACATTGAAAAACTTGAGGCTGACTACACGGTCATAGGCGTAATGCCGCCAGAGCCAGAGGTCGAAGAGGTGCTTTGTGTAGCCATACATATTGAGAGGGCGCCAGCGTGGCATGAGGACGATGTCATCGTCAAAGCCGCGGCTTCCGTCGCCGTAGGTGGAAGCGGAGGAGGCGTTGACAAAGCGGATGCCCGCTTTGAGGGCTGCCGCGCATAAATCTCGTGTAAATTTGAAGTTATTTTCCATCAAAAACTCGGCATTTGTCTCTGTGGTGGACGAACACGCCCCCAAGTGTACAATGCCTTCCACGGAGCTATCAAGCTTTCCTTTGCGCACTCTTTCGATGAAGGCGTCGCGGTGGATGTAGTCGTCGTATTGCAGACCCACAAGGTTTTTCCATTTTTCGGAATGACCGAGGTTGTCTACCACTTGAATTTGCGTGATACCTTGCCTGTTGAGTTCCCAAATGAGAGCGCTCCCAATGAAGCCTGCGCCGCCGGTGATGATGTACATGGAAAAGTCTCCCCTTGTTTTGAAAAACGTCTGTAGTATGGCAACGCAGAGTGCTCCCATACGCCGAACTATGTCAGTACACGCAAAATGTAAGTGACCTGTGCATGTGTGTCAAGGTGACAAAATGACACTATGGAGAAAGAGCAGAAAAAAATCGTAGCACGATTTTTAAAAATTGACACGCCCCCCTTCTGTCTGTACATTGTGCATGGTTTTGTGTGGAAAAATATTAAATCGAGGATGGATGCATGAAAAGATTTTTTTGTTCATATGTGTTGTCTGTAGTTTGCGCCTTATTGCTCTGGTGTGTTGCCCCTTTTCTGACACCTGTTCATGCTGCTGAGGGCTTTGATGCAGATACCTTGGTCATAGGATGGAGCACGCATGTGGGCGCTGTCAATGCTCATGATTATGGTGCAAATATGATGTTTGCGCAGGCTTTTGTGTATGAGCCATTGGTGCAGTATGCGGAAGGCGGGAGCATTGTTCCGTGGCTTGCTACGTCGTGGGATATTTCTGAAGATGAAAAAGAATATACATTTTCTTTGCGTAAGGATGTTTTTTTTAGCGACGGAACGCCCTTTGACGCGGCGGCGGTGGTGAAGAATTTTGACGCCATTTTTACGCGTCGCGAGGAGCACGCATGGTTCACGCTGATGGATTTAGTGGTGTCCTATGAGGCTCTGGACACACACACGCTCCGCCTTGTGCTCAAAAGACCCTATGCCGCCACATTGCAAGAGCTGACCTTTGTGCGACCTGTACGCTTTGTGTCGCCCAAGGCGCTCAATGAAAAGGGTGAATTTTTGAAGTCTGTGGGGACGGGGCCGTGGGTGTTTTCTGAAAGTCGCAAGGGAGAATACGATGTCTTTGTGCGCAATGAAATCTATTGGGGGACGAAGCCTGCCATGGCGAAGCTCGTGGTGAAGGTCATCCCAGATTCAGAGGCGCGGGCGGTGGCCTTGGAAACGGGCGCCGTGGATATGCTTGCGACAGCTATGGGGGATCATGGCTCTGCGGAAGTCAACCCCCATGCCTATGCCATGCTTTCTAAGGATGCGGATTTTGTGGCTGTGGAGTCCCCGCCGCGACATACTCGCGTGCTCGCCATGCATACAAATCGCTTTCCCACCAATGACGCGGCTGTGCGCGAGGCCATTGTCCGCGCCATTGACAGAAAGGCCATTGTAAAAGGTATTCTTTTGCAACAAGAGTTACCCGCAGAAACGCTCATGCCCGCAGATGTGCCCTTCTGCGATGTGGCCTTGACGCCCTATCCCTTTGACCCGAAAGAAGCGGCGACCATGCTTGATGCCGCAGGGTGGAAGCTTGCGCCGGGTGAAAACATCCGTACAAAGGATGGCATGCCTCTCTCGTTGCGCTTGAAGTTTATTGCCAATGAGCAGAGCATGCGCGCCATTGGTGAAGTGGTGCAAAGTAATCTGCGCGGTATTGGTGTGGATGTGCAGCTTGTGGGCGAAGAGCATGTGGCCTTTTTGCGCTCGCAGGCTGAAGGAAATTTTGAAATGATTTTTTCCACCTCTCTCGGTGCACCCTATGCGCCTTTTTCGTACCTCACCATGATGCTGGTACCAGACCATGCAGATTTTGCGGCGCAGCAAGGTTTGAAAAATAAGAAGCAGCTCCACGATGCCATTGCCACAGCCCTCGCAGCAACAAAAAAAGATGTCTTGCAAGAGGCCTTTGGCACCATTTGGCGCATTTTGCACGAGGAAGTTGTCTATGTGCCCTTGAGCAGGCCTGTGGACAAAGCGCTTTATAAAAAGGACGCGGTGACAGGCTTTTCCTTTGGGCCTGTGTCCTATGAATTGGATTTTACGCAAGCGCGTAGGCCGTAGTTTTTTGTTTTTTCTGAAAGGCTTGTGGGGGGAAACTTTTTTTAGGAAAAAAGTTTTCCCTCAAGAAAAAAGTCTTCTCCAAAGCCCTTTCAAAAAAACTTTTTAGACTTTACAATCTACTCCTGACTTGAAACTTTTCATAAGGTTTTTTTGCATGATACGCTTTGCTCTTCGTCGTGTGCTTCTGTTGCTCCCTGTTTTGCTGGGAGTCTCCTTTTTCATTTTTTTCGTCTTGCGCCTCGGCGACACTGACCCCGCGCGCGCCTATCTGCGCCTTTCAGGGCTTCCGCCTACGCAAGAATTGCTCGAAAGTACGCGCATAGCCTTGGGTCTGCGCGAACCATTGTGGCAGCAGTATATAAACTGGCTGTGGAAAGCATTACAAGGGGATATGGGACAATCCTATGTGACAGGAAAATCTGCCCTTGGGGAAGTCTTATATTATTTACCGGCGACGCTGGAACTGGCTGTGAGTGCTATGGTGCTGACATTGCTTGTGGGCATCCCCTTGGGCTTTGTGGGTGCTCTCTATAAGGACAGATGGCCAGACCATGTTATCCGATGTTTTGCCTTTGGCGCCGTGTCCATGCCTTCATTTTGGCTTGGTTTTATATTGATTCTGTTTTTTGCGCAATATTTACATGTGTTGCCTGCTATGGGGCGCAGTGGGTTGGCGTCCGGTATACTGCCCGTTTTGACCCTGTCGCTCATGTGTATAGGCATTCACGCGCGCCTTGTGCGCGCGGCTGTCCTTGAGCATATGCACAGTCGCAGTATGACATATGCACGCGCACGCGGCGTGCGCGGCTGGCGCCTCTGGTTGCATAGCGTCCGCACCATGTGCATTCCCATATTGACAGCCACAAGTATGCATTTTGGCGAAATGTTGGGGGGAACAGTACTTGTAGAGAGCATTTTTAACTGGCCGGGCGTGGGACGATTTT
>CAYJGA010000101.1:0-6779 GCA_964369255.1 uncultured Desulfovibrionaceae bacterium | reverse complement strand
ACATTTTGAGCGCTGTGGCAAAGGGTAAAAGAATTTATTTAGAAACAGCCCCTAGAAACATTATAATTTTTGGCGAGGTCATAAATGTTTGAAATGTCATTTCAACAGTATTTTACCAAAGAGCAAACAGAAAAACTCCATGCGGTGCACATAGGCATCGGCGGAGTTGGTGGGCTTGGTTCAAATGTCGCCATGCTTTTGGCGCGCTGCGGCGTTCGCCATTTTGTCTTTATTGATTGTGACACTGTGGAACCATCAAACCTCAACAGGCAGCAATACTTTTTGCGTCATATAGGTATGCGAAAAGTGGATGCCTTAGAGCGTATACTCCATGAACTTGACCATGACATTGTCATAGAAAAATATTGTCTCACCCTCATGCAAGAGAGCATGCATTTTACTCTCGCACCCCTCTTGCACAAGGCACACTATTGGGCGGAAGGCTTTGATGATGCCATCATGAAGCGTCTTTTCGTGGAAAATGCCATAAAACATGAGCGCTTCATAGTCAGCGCGTCAGGTTTTGGTGGTTTTGGTGGCCCTCCCATGCAAATAAAACACATGGGGGAGCATCTTGTACTCGTAGGTGATTTTGTCACAGATGAAAAAATGGCGCCGCCGCTGGCACCGCGCACCACCCAAGCCGCTGCCATGCAAGCTGATATTTTATTGACAAAGATTTTAAATGAAGACTAATCGCCTTGGCGACCCTAAAAATGTACTCTTGAAATCTGACTCGTTTTGCGCATTTACCTCAAATGCTTTTTTTGAGTTTCCCATCCGAAAGCGCCGAATACCTATCTAACTAGCTATTTTTTTACTTTATAAGGTACTAGGCGCTTTTTAAATGTTCATGAAGGAATATAGATATGTCTTTGTTTACACGCGCATACAGCATGGGATTTGCGGCGCTCATCATGTCCCTCAGCATTGTTCTTTCCCGCTTCATGGGACTTGCGCGTGATAAAGTCATATCGTGGCAATTTGGCACATCACCAGAAGCAGACCTCTACTTTGTTGCCTTTGTTATTCCGGATTTTATCAATTATTTATTGGCAGGTGGCTATGTTTCCATCACCCTCATGCCCCTCCTTTCAAAGTATTTTTCTCCTGTGCATACAGGTGAAGAACGCCGCCGCCAAGAAGCGGACGGATGGCGTTTTTTCTCCGCTGTCTTTTGGTGGGCACTTCTTGCCATAAGTTTGCTCACTCTCACAGCATGGATATATGCAGAGAGTCTTGCCCCCTATGTGGCCCCCGGTTTTGATGCAGAACACAGGGCGCGTCTTGTGACTTTTTTACGCATCATCCTTCCGGCACAAATTTTCTTTGTAAGCGGCGCGTGCTTTTCTGCCCTCCTCTTTTTGCGGAAGCAGTTTTTTGTGCCTGCATTGACACCACTCATATACAATGGATGTATTATTCTTTGCGGCGTCGCCTTTCCCTTCCTTGGCATCTCTACAGGTATGGAAGGCTTTTGCATTGGTGTAACTGTGGGAGCGGCGCTTGGCGCGTGGATACTGCCTGCATGGGCTGTGGCACGACATGGATTATGCTTGCAATCATGCTTGACACATCCACGCATGAAAGCATTCTTGCTCATGGCATTGCCGCTCATGCTGGGTCAATCCGTTGTCATGCTCAACGAGCAATTCCTGCGTATTTTTGGTTCCATGGCGGGTGACGGAACTGTAAGCCTTTTGAGTTATGCCAGACGTCTTTCTCAAGTGCCTGTGGGCATGGTGGGTCAAGCGCTTGCAGTGGCATCCTATCCATTTTTGGCAACGCTTGCCGCAGAAAAGCGCATGGACACATTCTATGACACTTTACGCTCTGCCATACGCACAAGCATTGCCATCCTGCTCCCACTGAGTGCATGGCTCGTGGCAGCAGCTTGGCCTGCTACAGGTATCATCTTCGAGGGCGGCGATTTTGGAGTACACCAGACGCAGCTTGCCACACCACTTTTGCAAATACTTCTCCTGGCTGTCCCGCTTTGGGGTGTACAAATGGTGCTCGGGCGAGCCTTCTATGCGCTTGGGGATACGCTTACACCCGCGCTTTGTGGAACGGCTGTGACATTTTTGACTCTGCCTGCATTTTATGCCGCTGCAACGCTTCCTATGCCTCTTGGCTTATCTCAAGGTGTAGCTATTGCCCTTGTCAGTATCAGCGGTGTTTTACTGTATATAGCTATTATTGTTGTTATCTGGCAAAAAAAACACGGCTCGCGAACATTTTCTGACATATTCTCCATGACATTACAGGGTGTGCTTCTCAGCACATTGTCTGCAATCGCTGCATATTTTGTCACACAGCAAACCTTGCACTATACGATGCAATGGCACAACTTTTTCTCCTATGGACTCGCCTTAACAACAAGTTTTACGATTTTTGTGATTTTCTATGTATCTTTAACACGCATGTGGGCGCCGGCCCTTTTTGCGCCTATAAAAAATGTGTTTCTCAGGAAAAAAGAACTATGATGCTAGACTGTTCACTCCCCTCTTCCCCGAGCCTCATAGCAGAACATGCCCCATGGCTTTTTTTCTCAAAACCCATAGGATTGCACACTGCGCGCGCCGGAAAGAAGGGGGGCGGTGCAAGCCTTGAAGAATTGATGTCTCAGCTGCTTCCCGCGAACACAAGCATGAGCCACACAGAGAGGAACTATGTCTCTTTGTGCAACAGACTGGACGCGCCCACTTCTGGAATTGTTGTGGCCACAAGAACTGCAAATGCGAAGGACGCTGAGAATGCAGTGCACACTTGGCGACATCTGGAACGCAACGGACTCTGTCGTAAACTGTATGTGGCACTTGTGACAAACGAGGATAACAGTCCGCCTCCAAAGCATTGGACTGTGTCCAATGCCCTTGATACGCATAAGCGCAAAATCAGTCGTGTCCTGCACACTGAAGCTGACGCAACACGACATACACAGTTTTTGCATCTCAAAACATTGACGCGTGAAGAACAAGGGCGCCTCGAAAAGTATGAGCGCGCATTTGCTGGATTTGCAAGGCAGTGTACGACGTCGAGCACTCTACAAGTACACGCTGTAGGATGTTGTATTTATCAAGGTGCGCGGCATCAAATTCGCGCGCATGCGGCACACAGCGCGCATCCTTTGTGGTTTGACGTTCGCTATACTCAGAGAAAGATACCGCAGGGGAATGAATTTTTTTTCTTGCATCACGGGGCACTTATTTTACCGAAGGTTCACATACGATGTGTGCCACCTTGGATTGCATTACTGTCAGAAGCTACGCAAAAAATTCTTTTACAATTTTATGAAGGGAATGGGGACTAATTTTCCTGTTTTACCCTTTTTCTACACTTGTAAAAAAATCATTTTTTTGTTATATAATTCTTTGTTTCGCATAATTTAATGTACTCTGGAAATATTGTCATTTTGAAAGAACTGATTGAAAAAAATCTAAAAAAAACCATCCCCTTGTATGAGTTACAAAAATGGTTTGCCCCTATTCGTCTTTTATTTGACGAAAAAACACACACATTGTCGGTGACCTTTCCGCACGCCTTCTTTCAAGCGTGGTTCTCGAAGGAGTGGCAACACTGCTTTGAACATGCCGCGCAGCACGTTGCACAAGAACTTTATGCACAAAACGTCTCCATAATATACTTTTCACCGCAAGAAAAACAAGAAAAAGCCTCTTTTTTGCAAACAAATTTGCATGCAGAACAGACGCAGCGTCTTGTGAGACATGGGGTCGCGCAACAGTTCTTTTATAACTCAAAAAATAATTTTCCTATAGCTGCTGCAAATGATGTTGTGCTGATGCAGATACCATTGAAATATAATCCTTTCATAATCTACGGGAAAAGTGGCACTGGTAAAACGCATATTATTGAAAATATGCAAAAATCCTTTATGAGCACCCATTCTGTCTTCTTTGAGAAGGGCGAAAAATTTTGGGAGCTCTTCCGTGAGGAAAATCTGCCCCATTTTCTTACTAAGTATTCTATTTTTATTATTGATGACATACACCGCACCCGATTAGATGTATCACTCCAAGAAAAGTTCTTACAATTTATGGAACTATGCTGCAAAGAACACAAGCAAATTATCCTCACATGCACACATGCACCTGATAATGAAAGAAATTTTTTCGACACCATGCGCGCGCAGCTCTACAACGGACTTGTGGTACAGTTAAAAAGCTCTGACATCGAGGTGCGTATGCGATATGCGCTTGCGCATACGAAAGAACTCGACATAAAGCTTTCGCGCGATCATTTACTGCTTCTTGCCCAACGATGCGAACATATACCTTTTTTGCGTGGAATTTTAAGAAAAATTCAAGCCTTTGTGTCCTTTTCAACGCAAGAACTCACAACAGCCGATGTGGAAAATATCCTTCTTTCATCAGGTGCGGAAATAAAAAAAATTGAAACAAAAAGTATTATCGCACAAACGGCTTTACATTTTTCCTTGCAAGAGGAAGAGCTGCTGACTGACACACGGGTGCAAAGTGTCGTCAAGGCAAGACAAGTAGCCATATACCTTTGCCGCGAACTCTTAGCCCTTTCTTCTCCGGCACTTGGCAAGGTGTTTGGAGGGAAGGATCATAGCACTATTATATACTCGATAAATAAAATTAAAAAATTGAATGAAATAGATGTAGAAATGCAAAACACCCTCGCGCAAATTAAGAAAAAACTTCATACTTAAAGCATATTAGATGACTTAGGCACAAAGAAAGACACAATAAGGGTGAAAGAAAAGCACAAGGACGAACAAGATGAACAAAAAAATACGACACACGGAAAATTCACACGGAATTGTGCCCCTTGTCTGAGTTTTGTTTGTCATAGATGGAGTAAAAAATCATAAATATTCAATCTCTTAAATGTGATATGCACAATGTGCAACCATATAATACAACTATTTCTTCTTCTTTAAATATAAAAGAAATAGAAATGCGAAATACATTCTTTACACATATTGATGACGATTTATTGACACAAGGAGCAAGGCATGAAGGTTAAATTTTTAAAGGAAAATCTTATTAAAGGTTTTTTGAACGCTTCAAGCATCATTCCACAGAAAAGTGGCACATATTATTTGCGCTGCTTGTGGTTTCATGCACAAGGTAATACATTGTCCGTCATGTCCACAGACAGCCATGTGGAATTTTTAGGGAAATATGACGTTGAGGTGATTGAAGAAGGAATTATCGGCGTACAAGGGCGCTCCTTTGTAGAACTTATAAAACAACTTCCCGACGGCCCTATGACATTGACAGTTCAAACATCTGAAAATGATGTAAAAATTCTTTTGCTCGAACAAGGGCGCAAAAAATACAAGCTTCCTATCAATGATGGCACATGGTTTCAAACACTCTCCGCCTTTCCCGCTGAGAATACTGTCATTTGGTCCGGGGACTTTTTTCAAGAAATTCTCGATAAAATACTTTTTTGCATCAGTGACAATGATACGGACAGCAGCGGATGCCTCTATATGAAGCCCGTCTACTTGCCGGAAGCATTGCCAAATGCAGATGAGAGCGCACCCATGGGCATATCGCGCATCGAAATATGCGGGCTGAATGGGCATCAATTTGCTCTCAAAGCTTTCTTACACGATGAATTACACGCCGCTTTGCCGGAAGGTGGAATTTTATTACAAAAGAAACATTTGGATGAGATGAAAAAATGGCTCACCGACGAAGAAATTGAACTGGCCGTCACAGAGAAACGCTTTCATGTACGCACCCTCGATGGCAAAGAATGCATGAGTATTCCACGCTCAACACATATTTTTCACGACTATGCGTTCTTTTTGCAAAGGCTCCAGTCGGACTATAGCATTTTGACAGTAGAAAAAGCCGAATGCATGTCTGCCCTCGGACGTATCGCAATTTTCAATGTGAATGCTGACAAATGCACGTATTTTGACCTCTCCGCCACAGAGGCTATTCTCACCGCACAAGGGCAAGAAGTAGGGTCTGCAAAGGAAAATCTTGAAATAACTTATGATGGGAATATTGAAAGAATAGCCTTCCCCACAAAGGACTTGCTGGATGTTATGGGGCATTTTAAATCCACCACACTGAATATGACTCTGACAGATGCTGACAGTGTGTGCGCCATTCAAGGGAAGGACGACCCCGAATATATAGTGGTCATTATGCCTATGAGAGTTGTTGATACTGCCTATTACGATGAGGAAGATGTATAATGTCTACGGAAAATACAGAAAGTAACACAGTTACACCCACAAACGATGATTACAGTGGTTCTTCCATTGTAGTAATGAAAGGTCTTTCAGCTGTTCGCGCACGCCCTGCCATGTATATTGGCTCCAGTGATTCGCGCGGATTGCATCACCTTGTTTATGAAGTAGTCGATAACTCCATAGATGAAGCAATGGCCGGCTTTTGTACGCGTATTCAAATTATTTTGCACGCTGACAACAGCGTCACTGTACGCGACAACGGGCGCGGCATTCCCGTGGATATACATCCGGAAGAAGGCATCCCAGCTGTGCAAGTTGTCATGACTGTGCTTCATGCGGGCGGAAAATTTGATAAATCAAGCTATGCTATGTCGGGAGGCTTGCACGGTGTCGGCGTATCGTGCGTCAACGCTCTCTCAGAGTGGCTCGTGGTCACCGTCAAGCGCGATGGCTTTCGCTATAAACAGCAATATGCAGAAGGCGAGCCACAAACAGAAGTTATAAAGGAAGGCGAAAGCAAGGAAAGTGGAACGACTATTCACTTCAAGCCTGATGAAAAAATATTCACAACAACAGA
>CAYJGA010000100.1:0-6782 GCA_964369255.1 uncultured Desulfovibrionaceae bacterium | reverse complement strand
GTCATCGCGAGCGAAGCGTGGCGATCCATGCGTTTGAGCGAAACAAGGCACTAGGAGGCGTGCCAATCATAAAAACACAGCTCCGGCACTGCATCAATCACACCCGATTGTGCAAGCTTTTCATAAAAAAGTGTCAACCCTTGTTGCTCTTCGGCTTGCAGGGTATAGAGCAAACCGTCTCGATAATAGCGCTCAAGCTCCTCCCGCGAAAGAGGGCAGCCGTGCGCTGTCAAATCAAGGATAACATCCAAGTGCTCAAAGCTCCACGCCCGCGCTCTGTGCAAGAGCGCCACAGGGTCTTGCGAAAAGACCTTTGCCGCAGCCGCCGCACGGCTCACAACCCAAATCCCAAATATAAATGGCAAGCCTGTCCATGTCCGCCAAATATGTGCAAGGTCAAGGCAGTAGGGATAGGCCGCATGTTGACGCAAACGCAAAGCCTCATCGCCAATGGCTAAGAAAGCTCGCGGCGCATGCCCTTTTGCCAAGTGTGCGCTCACATTGCCTGTGACAAAGGTCGCACGGATGCCATAGTGCTCTTCCAATATCAAACGCAACAGCGCCACGGAGGTGGCTGTTTCACCTGTAATAAGAATTTCGCCGCCGTCCAAGTCTTCCACAGGACAGGACGAGAGCAAGAGCACGCTCATCACAGGCCCGCGGGAACCGATGGAAAGGTCTGGCACGAGAAAATACTTTTCCGGATGCTTTGCGTATTCAAAGCACGATGCGGACGATATATGCAGCTCCCCCCGCCACATCATTTCATTGAGCACCGCAGGCGGTGCGCTCACAAGCTCAAATTCATGGGCAATGCGTCCGGATTCCAGAGGATAATAAATGGGCAAGACATTCAAGTAACCAATGCGCCCCATGCGCGGACTGTGTGAATTCTGCTGAGAACTGGGCTGTGTCATAATCGCGCCTCGTCGACAATTTCATAATTCATAGTGCGCTGTTTGGGGGTAAAACCTGCCGCCTCGATGAGCGCGTGGATGTCTTCGCGTTTTAAGTGATAGCTTGTCCCCGCCGCCGCCACAACATTTTCTTCAATCATCAAGGAGCCGAAATCGTTGGCGCCATAGGACAGGGCAAGCTGCGCCACCTGCGGCCCCATGGTCACCCATGAAGCTTGTATGTTCGGAATATTGTCAAGCACGAGGCGCGAAATGGCAAGTAATCGCAAGTAGGCCGGCGCAGGTTGCGCGGGGCAGTCAATGCGCGTATTTTGTGGCTGGAATGTCCACGGGATAAAAGCCGTAAAAGCGCTTTCCTCTCCGTGCTTCGCGTGGCTCCTGTCCTGCGTGTCTCGTACAGCAAAAAGATGGTCCAAGCGGTGAGAGACGCTCTCCTCATGTCCAAACATCATCGTCGCCGTGCTCAAAAGCCCCACATCATGCGCCTCTTCCATAATAGCAAGCCAACGCGTCGCCGAGCACTTATTGGGCGAAACGCTCTTGCGCACATCGTCATGCAAGATTTCTGCGCCGCCTCCGGGCAATGAATGGAGGCCGCTCTGCTTCAAACGCGCCAAAATGTCCGCTGTGTCCATTCCATACAGTTCCGACCAGTACGCAATTTCCGGCGGCGAGAAAGCATGAATATGGAGCGAAGGCCATGTCTCGCGCATCCATTGCAACAGCTCTTCATACCACGAAAAAGGCAAGTTCGGGTGGTGTCCGCCCTGCAAGAGTATCTGTGTGCCTCCAAGGCGCAGCGTCTCATCTATTTTTTGCGCCATGGTGTCGCGCTCAAGCACATAGGCCTCATCACTGTCCGGCGGCCTGAAAAAAGCACAGAAACGACAGGCGCACACGCATACATTAGAATAATTGATATTCCGATCGCCCACATAGGTCACCACAGGTTCGGGATGCAGACGCATACGCACCCTGTGCGCTGTCTGTGCCAGCGTGAACAGATTTGCCTCGTGGTATAACGCTTCTGCTCCACGACGATGTAAGCGTTCACCGCGGAGCACCATCTCCACCGCATCCATAACAGCGCCGCTCTCGTAAAAAAGACTCATGGTTTTTCCTTCTTGCTCAGATTTTTGCGCTTGTCAGCAAATTTCATTGATTTTCTGCAACAATACACCACTATAATGTCTCAAACAAAGCACTGCGCCGTATAGGTACAAAACCTGAGGCACTGATCATATGCTCAAGGGCGGGGATGGTGAGCGCTTGGTCTGAGGCGGCGCCGGCCATATGCCCTATGTGTTCTTCGACGATGGTTCCGTCGAGGTCGTTGGCGCCGTAGTAGAGGGCGGTTTGGGCAAGCTTTGCACCCATCATGACCCAGTACGCCTTTATATGCGGGATGTTATCGAGCATAAGGCGACTTATGGCTATGGTGCGTAATTGGTCAAGCCCTGTGTGCACGCCGTAGCGCTCCTGCGGCAGGGTGAGCTTACTGTTCTTTGTTTGGAAGGGCAAGGGGATAAAGCACATAAAACCGCCGCTCTTGTCCTGTTGCTCGCGCAGGGCACAGAGGTGTTCAAGGCGATGTTCTTCCGTTTCAATGTGCCCGTAGAGCATGGTGGCATTGGTGCGAATGCCTAAGCTGTGGGCTTCTGCGTGTATGCGCAGCCATGTTTCGGCGTCGCTCTTGTGCGGACAAATGCGCGTGCGCACGTCCGGTGCAAAGATTTCTGCGCCGCCGCCGGGCATCATGCGCAGCCCTGCATGTTGAAGGCGCTTGAGAACGTCTACTGTTGCCATGCCTTCAAGCTTGGCAAAATGCGCAATTTCCACAGCCGTGAACGCTTTTATTTGCGTTTCCGGACACAGGGCGCACACGCTTTGCAGAATGTCCTCAAACCACGACAAGGGCACTGTGGGATGACAGCCCCCTACGATATGAAGCTCGTCAAGGCCGAGGTTTTCGTCTCGCGCGGCGCGTACCTTTTGAAGAACATCGTCCTTTGTGAGCGTGAAAGCGCCGGCGTCAGCGTCCTTTTCGCGGCAGAATGCACAAAAAGTGCATTCGTTCACGCACACATTGGTGTAATTTATATGGCGATTCACCACATAGGTGGTGTTGTGCCCGTGTTGATGGATACGCACATAATGCGCAAGGGCGCCCACTGCGTTTATATCAGTACATCGGAAAAGGGCGAGTCCGTCTTCAAAGGAAAGACGCACGCCCAGTTGCACTTTTTCGCACACGGCACCAAGCCCTAGTTGTGAATAGTATTTGACGTTATGCATGCATTGTAAGTATGGTGCCTTTCGACGCATGTCAATTCCATTATGGCGAATACGCGTATTTTCTTTGCTGTGCAGAGATTATGCATATTTATTAGGAATGCATAAAAGGTACTTTATGAAAAAAAGCTTTACTCTTGGCATATCTCCGTGCCCCAACGATACCTTTATCTTTCACGCCCTTCTGTCAGGTCTTGTGACCCTGCCCTTTGAGGTGGAACTGGTCATGGCTGATGTGGAAGAATTGAACGTGAAAGCGCAAGCGGGAGTTTTGGACTTTACAAAGCTTTCTGTGGGCGTTGTGCCCTCAGTGCACGACAAGTACGCCCTGCTTCAAAGCGGCGCGGCGCTTGGCTTTGGTTGCGGCCCTCTTGTGGTGGCAAAAAAACCTCTTCCTGATGAGCCTCATCTTGCGATGGATGCAAAAAAGCACGCCAGCATCGCCATTCCCGGGCGCCTTACCACGGCGCACATGCTTCTTGAGAAATACGGCGAATTTGAAGGAGCGCGGCACGAAATGCTCTTTTCTGATGTGATGGGCGCTGTTATAGATGGTGCTGTGGACATGGGACTCATCATCCATGAAGGGCGCTTCACCTATCACGAGCACGGCCTCCATAAAGTCCTCGACCTTGGCGAGTGGTGGGAAGCAAAGTACGCCATGCCCCTGCCCCTTGGCATCATCGCCGCCCACAGACGCGTTCCCATGAACGACGCACTCATGATGGAGCGCGCCATACAAGCAAGTATTCTTTACGCGCGCACGCATCCGGAAGCCTCGCAGCACTTTATCACGCAACACGCACAAGAGCTCGCACCCCATGTGACCGCCGCGCATATTGCCACATTTGTGAATGATTACAGCATCGAACTCTGCGCACAAGGGCGCGCGGCAGTCAATATGCTTGTGGGGTCGCACAAGACCCCCGACCACTCTTTTTTCTTGCACGACGGAGACATTGCATGCGCCACATCTTAACATCGTTTTTTTCTTCACGGGAAGCCAAACAGCTTTTCAAGCTTGGCATTCCCGTGTATGTGGCACAACTCTCAGGCATGGGCATGTCCTTTGTGGACACTGTCATGACAGGACAGGCCAGCACCATTGACATGGCCGCTGTGGCTGTGGCTTCCTCTTTGTGGCATCCTATTTCCCTTTTTGGCATAGGTGTTCTTGTGACTCTCACGCCGCTTTCGGCGCAGCTTGTGGGCGAAGGCAAGGGCGAGCAAACACCGCGTTTGTTGCGACAGGGCATGTGGTGTTCCTTGCTCATGGCTTTGCCACTCATGGCACTGCTCTATTTTCTTTCGTGGCACATGGGTCGTTTAGGCTTGGAAGCGGATTTGGCTGACCTTTCAGGTGGTTACTTGCGCGCTATTCTTTGGGGCTTGCCGGCCTTCTTCCTTTTTGCCAATGTACGCAGTTTTTTCGAGGGCTTTTCTCGCACTCGCCCTGCCATGGTCATTTCTATCGCAGCGCTTCTCCTCAATGTTCCCCTCAACTATGTGCTCATTTATGGCGTCTTCGGCTTTCCCGCCATGGGCGCTGTGGGCTGCGGCGTCGCCACCGCCATTTGCTTTTGGTTCATGGCAGTGTGTATGCTCTTCTATGGGCGCTATGACACGCGCAAAAGAAACTTTAACAATGGCAAGCTTTTTGCGCCCATCTTGAAGGAAGGCATCGACTGGAAACTCCTGAGGCGTATTATGCGTATCGGCCTGCCAAGTGCCCTTGCCATGCTTTTTGAGTTGACGCTTTTTTCAGCGGCGGCGCTCGTCCTTGCGCCCCTTGGTACCATTGTCGTGGCAGGGCACCAAGTGGCACTTAATGTTGCCGGTATGCTTTTTATCTTGCCGCTTTCCATCAGCATGACCGCCGCCATACGGGTGGGACATTGCCTCGGGGCGGGGCAGTGGACGCATGCCAGAATTACTGCATGGACGGCGCTCTGCGTGGGGACATTTTGCTCTGCGGTTGCCTCGCTTGGGCTTATCCTCTTTCGGGAGCAGGTGGCGTTTCTCTACACACAGGATGCGCACGTCATCACACTCGCCTCCACCTTGCTCATTTATGCCGCCGCCTTCCAGCTCATCGACACACTCCAAGTCGTCAGCATCGGCGTGCTCCGTGGCTATAATGATACGAAAATCATCTCCTACGTCTGCTTCATTGCTTATTGGATTATTGGCTTCCCCCTCGGTTTCGTCTTGAGTCGTACAGACTTCCTAGGCGCCAGCGAAAGCTATGGCACAAGCTATGGCCCCGAAGGCTATTGGACAGCCTTCATTGTGGCGCTCCTTTTCGGCACAGTCTGCTATCTCTATCGGATTGTCACCTTACAGCGCCTTGACAGCGACGTCTTGCGCCAGAAAATCGCCGCATAAGTTGAGTGCACATGGCAGCGTGAGCCTTTGTTTATGAGGCGTAAAGTGTGGAGTTGTCATTGTGCTTGGCAAGCGTGAGAGGGAAAGTACATGAAGAGCAAGTGTAGTGTGCTGATTTTATTGTAAAATAAAAAAATAAAATTTTCTTCAAAAAAAACTTGACGGACGAGGGAGAATGCACTAGAACTCTTCTTGTGCTGATGAGCACACAACGATCCTCAGTAGCTCAATAGGCAGAGCGGGTGACTGTTAATCACTAGGTTCGCGGTTCAAGTCCGTGCTGGGGAGCCAGAAAGTTCAAGGGTTTACGATGAAAGTCGTAAACCCTTTTTCGTGTACTACCTTACTTTATACTACCCCTGTACTACCTTTTCCAGTGAAAGCCTGTGATGAATATTGAAATAGCATGAAGTCTCTGTATGAAAGAAGGGGTAGACGAGGCTTTCCTCCCCAAAAGCTTGCTACCCCTCCCCAAAACGTCATGTGTCTTTAGCACTTGTCCTCTAGGGCTAATTGCAAAAGCCACAGGACAACCTCAATGCGCGGGAAAACCTTTTTCTTACCTAAAATGAGTCCGCCGCGTGGACCTTTGCCTGCACTGCACTTGTTTGCAATCGTACCCGTAGCAATATGTGTTTGTGCCGATATATCGTCGTACGATGCGAGCACTGGCAAAGCGTTGTACATATCTATAGCCCACATGGGCGCCTCAACGAGTTCCTTTGGAACGAACATAGTCCCTCCTTATCTTTAAGTTTACAATGTGTATCTTGCCATGTAAGTTCATTCTTATTAGTTGACGTTTTTAAAAGGAGCTGACGGAGTTGCCCCATGAAATACGATGATGAACTAAGCGATCGTGAAGAAAATTTCTTGTCTGCGAGAAAAATAATAGAAAATAGCATATTATGGAATGTTCAGGCTGTTTTTGAAACAGAATTGTCCTCTGAAATAGACTTACGTCTATTGCCTTCTGAGAAAAATATTTCTTGGGAAAGTTATTATAAAATAGCTGATAAGGCGTGCAAAGCAAATGGATGGCCCTGTACTGGAAAGAACTTGGTCAACATGCTTGGAGGCAGGGCAGCACTTGAGCAAGAGTGGAAAAGATTTTTACCTCCTTCTGAAGTAAAGATTGGATTGGTGTAGGGTTTCTTTGGACAGAAAAATATGTCATTATTCTGAAAG
>CAYJGA010000099.1:0-6797 GCA_964369255.1 uncultured Desulfovibrionaceae bacterium | reverse complement strand
CAACTGCTTGAGCGGCGCCTGTGGATGTGGGGATGATGCTTGCGGCGGCAGCGCGTGCGCGGCGCAGGTCTTTGTGTGCCATATCCAGAATGCGTTGATCGTTGGTGTAGGCGTGCACGGTGACCATGGTGCCTTGGGCGATACCAAACTCGTCTTGCAATACTTTTGCAACAGGAGCCAAGCAGTTTGTGGTGCAGGAAGCGTTGGACACGACATGGTGCTTTGCGGGGTCGTACTGGTCACCGTTGACGCCGAGCACGATGGTGAGGTCTTCTTCTTTTGCAGGTGCGGTGATGATAACCTTCTTTGCGCCGTTGTCCAAGTGGACATGTGCTTGCTTTGCGGAGCGGAAGATACCTGTGGATTCCACAACGATGTCAACGCCATAGTCGCCCCATTTGAGGGCAGCGGGATCACGTTCTGCAAAGCAATGAACCTTCCAGTCGCCCACGGTGACATCTGCACCATCAACCTTGGCATCAAGGTAGGCACGTCCGTACACAGAATCGTATTCCAGCAAGTGGAAGTTTGTTTCAGCATCATACAAGTCGTTGATGGCCACAACTTCTACTTTATCTTGATAATCAGCATATAATGCACGGAAAACTTGACGACCGATACGTCCAAAACCATTGATAGCAACGCGAACTTTGCTCATTTAACTTACCTCGTTACAAAGTGTATTGTGAATGGGGTGCGTACTCAGTGCAAAGAGCACGCACAAGCCTGCAAAACTTTTGTGACACATATTCCTAACATCAACCGTATGCGATGTTATTTCATATGCTTTTTCCTTGCGAACGTCTCAGAGCGATTGTTAAAAATAAAAGACGCTCTCCATACATCCCCTTGCCTATCACATTTATTTTCGTCTGACAAGTGCTGTCTTATGGCAGATTTTCCTCTGTCTATAGCATTTTCATCCTGTGGACAGTTCTTAATAATGCTTCTCATACCCCCTTGCATTATTGGGAATAGTTCACAGAATGAGAAGGACGAATCCCCATAGTTGCGTTCAAAAACAGACAGTGAGAATGCCATGACGCCTTTTTTTAGAGAAATATATTTCTTGTTGACACAGGGGGAAATCTGTTGGAAAATACCACGTTCTGTCAAAATTTGATATGTATCCTCCTGCTTTGATCTCAGACCCGTTGATTGTACAATCCCTCACGCGCAAGGAAGATATGCCAAAAGAACGACACCATGACGATATTGAGCGCTTGTATAGCGCAAAGGCAAATATATTATGATAGCTGGCATACGTTTTCGCCCCCAAGGGCAAATATACTATTTTTCCGCATCCATGGACGTGGTTGTGGGTGACGCCGTGGTGGTGAAGACGGAGCAAGGCATGGGCTTTGGCAAAGTGTACTTTGTGTGCGACCATATGCCCAAGGACGCCCTCCCCGCCCCCGCAGAACCCGGGGGAGAAATTGCGCACAATGAAGAATTCAAGGACGCGCTGCCTGAAAAGGACGCGCTCCCTGAAAAGGACGCGCTCCCTGAAAAGAATGCGCTCCCGGAAAAGAATGCGCTCCAAGAAAAGAATGCGCTCCAAGAAAAGGATGCGATACAAGACTCTGTCGGCGACATGCTCACCCAAGAAGACGCCCACACACTCCAAAACATCAGCCGCGCAGAAAATGATGAACCTCCCCAGCACATACCCAATGCCATCCAATGCCTTGCGCCCATAGTACGCATCGCCACAGAAGAAGATTGCGCAACCGGCGAGGAAAATCAACGGCTCGCACAACTCGCCTTCGCATTCTGCAAACGCTGCATAAGCCGACACGGCCTCGATATGAAGCTTGTGGATGTGGAAGTCTTTTTTGATCGCAGCAAATTTATGTTTTACTTCACCGCACCCGCACGCATCGACTTTCGCGAGCTTGTCAAAGACCTCGTGCGCGAATACAGAGCGCGCATTGAACTACGACAAATAGGCGTGCGACACGAAACACAAATGATTGGCGCCGTAGGCAGCTGTGGCATGGTGTGTTGCTGTCGCAGGTACTTACGCAAGTTTGCGCCCGTGACCATCCGCATGGCGAAAGAGCAAAATCTTTTTCTCAATCCTTCAAAAATTTCAGGAATTTGCGGACGCCTCCTCTGTTGCTTGAGCTACGAACAAGAAAATTATGACAGCTTTTACAGCCGCTGCCCCAAAATCGGCAAGCGCTACTCCAGCGCACAAGGCTCCTATCGTGTCCTGCGCACAAATATGTTTACGGACAGCGTCTCCCTCATCACAGAAAACAATGAAGAAGTGGAAATGAGCCTCGATGAATGGCACGCTCTCTTGCCACAATTCTCTGAGCGCAGACACAAGCAAACGCCGCAATATATTGAAGAAAGGGATAATTCCGAAAGAACGGGCAGCTCCGAAGACAGGGGCAATCTCGAAGAAGCGAGTCATCTTGAAGACAGAGACAATGCTGCCCCGTGGGCGGAGCGCCATGACACCGAAAAGCGCAACAGCAAACACCACGATCGCACCCCGCGCGAACGCGGCAACCCGAAGTATAGTTCACGCGCGGAACCGACACACGTCCTGCCCGACTCTCTCGCCCCATCTGCGCCTGCCCTCTCTGCGCCTGCCCCATCTGCGCCCGCCCTCTCTGTGCCTGCCCCATTTGTGCCCGCTCCATCTGTGCCCGCCCCATCTGTATATGACGGCGACGAAGGCGCACAGCATACAACAAAACAGCATCCAGAAAAACAGTCCTCTTCCAAACGACAACACGCAAAATCGAACGCAAGAGGAAAATCCGGCGCGCCTTCCGAGAAAAAAGGGAAGCGCAAAAAACATCGTGGGAAATAATTTTTCTCATGCAACACTCTTACTTGAGGTCAACCCGTGTCATCATTTTTCATTACAACACCCATCTATTACGTGAATGCACGCCCGCATCTTGGTCACGCCTACACCACCATCGTGGCGGACACCTTGGCGCGCTTCCATAAATGTCTTGGAAAGCAAACTTTCTTCCTCACCGGAACCGATGAACACGGCGACAAAATTGTGCAAGCCGCAGAAAAAGCCGGCCTTGAACCGCAAGCCTTTGTAGACAGCATCAGTGCGCAATTCCAAACATTATGGACAGATATGGACATGGGCAACGATGCCTTCATCCGTACCACAGACGCCGACCACAAAGCCTGCGTACAAACCTTCTTGCAAAAAGTCTATGACGCCGGCGACATCTATTTTGGCGAATTTGGCGGGCACTATTGCTATGGATGCGAACGCTTCTACACAGAAAAAGAACTGGAAGAAGGCCTCTGCCCCCAGCACCAAACAAAGCCGGAATTTATCAGTGAGAAAAACTATTTCTTCCGCATGTCCAAATACTTGCCATGGCTCAAGGAATACATCACCCAAAATCCCGACTTCATCAGACCGGAGCGCTACGCCCACGAAGTCCTTGCCATGCTCGAAAGCGGCGCTCTCGAAGACTTATGCATCTCACGCCCAAAATCCCGCCTCACATGGGGCATCGAGCTGCCCTTCGACACGGATTATGTGTGCTATGTCTGGTTTGACGCACTCATAAACTACATCACCGCCCTTCAATGGCCCCAAGGCGAAGCCTATACACAGCTTTGGCCGGGCGAGCACCTCGTTGCAAAGGACATACTCAAGCCCCACGCCGTCTTCTGGCCGACCATGCTCAAAGCCGCAGACCTGCCCATCTATAAGCACCTCAATGTGCACGGTTACTGGCTCGTGCGCGACACAAAGATGTCAAAATCCCTCGGCAATGTGGTGGAGCCACTGGAAATGGGGCGTCGTTTTGGTCTGGACGCTTTCCGTTATTTCCTCCTGCGCGAAATGAATTTCGGAAGCGACGCCTCCTTCAGCGAAGAAGGCATGATAACACGCATCAACGCCGACCTCGCCAACGACCTCGGCAACCTCTTCAGCCGCGTCTTGTCCATGAATGCCAAATACTTCCAGAGTCGCGTCCCCCATCCCATGTACGACACAGACGAAGACACACGCATCCGCGAACTCGCCGCCGAAGCCTTGCAAAACTACATACAGCTCTTTGAAAATGTGCGCTTTGCCCATGGCCTCGACGCCCTCTGGGAGCTCGTGCGCGCTCTTAATAAATATGTAGACACACAAGCACCATGGACACTGGCAAAGCAAGGGAATATGGAGCGCCTCAGTTCTGTCATGTATACACTCCTTGAATGCTTGCGGAAAATCGCCGTCGCCGTATGGCCTGTCATGCCAAACGCCGCCCACACTCTCCTCGGTCAGCTTGGCATTGAGCACGACGCACACAGCCCCACCACCACAGACCTCGCAGCAGAAGCCCACGCATGGGGCGTGCTGCAACCCACAAGTACCATCGCGGCTGCGTCAAACCTCTTCCCACGCATCGACGTTCCAAAAGACACGCCGAAGAAAGAAGCGAAAAAGCCAAAACAACCAAAGCAAGCAAAACAAGCAAAGCAGACAGAGCAGGCGCAGCAACAAGCGCCAGAAAGCACTGCAAGCGTCGCACAGGCAACGGAAGCATCGCCCATCCCGCCCGTCACATTTGACACATTCAAGACCATCGACATGCGCGTGGGCACCGTGCTCGTGGCAGAAAAGCATCCCAACGCAGACAAATTGCTCCGCTTAGAAATCGACCTCGGCGAAGGCGCTCCGCGGCAAATACTTTCCGGTTTGGCAGAATTTTTTGCGCCGGAAAGCCTTGTACAAAAGCAAGTGTGTGTTGTCACAAACCTTGCACCGCGCACTATTCGCGGGCTTGTTTCGCACGGAATGGTGCTCACCGCAGAAAAGGACGGCAAACTTGAGCTACTCACAGTGCCTCAGAGCATGCCAAATGGAAGTCTGATTGGATAATTTTTTATAGGTCGTTTTGTAGGGTGCGTGATTGCGCTCGTTCATACAAGCGCAATCACACCCTCGTTTTGGTGTAGGTACAAATAAGAATTTTATGTGTTTAGAGAAAATAAGGTGTGGAGGCTATAATGCTTGTTAAAACGCATACAAATTTAAAAAAAATAGATGCTCATGCGCATGTGGGATATTTTGGTTCTTGGTGTAATGTCGGCCTCAAAGCCGAGGAAATGGTTGCAACCATGCAAGCATATAATATAGAAAGGACAATTATAAGCTATCCTGACAATGCTGTCATCGTAGATGCTGTCAATCGTTTTCAAAATGAGCTTGTGGGTTTGGCATGGATTGACCCCAATAAAAATACACTTGCTGTGGAAGAATTAGAAAAACTTCTTATAAATCCTCACATTCAAGGCATAAAGTTGCACCCTTTGTTCAATGCGTACACAGCGAATGATGAGGTCGTCTTTCCGATTATGGATATTGCCAAGGAAAAAAATCTGCCCGTATTCATACACTCCGGACACCCGCCCTTTTCATTGCCATGGAGCATAGGGCAATTAGCTGAAATGTATCCCGAAGTGCGTATAGTTATGATACATATGGGGCATGGTCATGGTGTGTATATTCAAGCGGCTATTGATACTGCTCTCAAATATGACAATATCTGGCTTGAAAATTCAGGAATGCCCATGCACACGAAGACATTTGAGGCGTATCGCAGAGTAGGAAGGGAGCGTATTTTTTGGGGGAGTGACGCTCCATTTCATCATTATGCAGTAGAAATATTGCGCACAGAAGTCAGTGGGCTGTCTGAGGTGGAATTAGAAGATGTTTTTTACAATAATATAAAGCGTTTTATGTTCTGGCAATAAAAGAACATGGCAACATATAGATAAAAAAGAGGCTTATATGCATTTAAGAAAACGAGTACTTGTCACCGGCGGCGCTGGTTTTGTAGGTTCCCACTTGTGCGAACGTTTATTGCACGACGGGCACGAAGTCGTCTGCGTTGACAATTTTTTTACCAGTGCACGCCAGAACGTCGAACATTTGTTAGACAATAAATGCTTTGAGCTTTTGCGCCACGATGTGACATTTCCGCTTTATATTGAAGTCGATGAAATTTATAACTTGGCCTGTCCCGCCTCACCCATCCACTATCAACACGACCCTGTGCAGACGATTAAGACATGCGTCCACGGCGCAATCAATGTGTTGGGCTTGGCAAAGCGCATGCGGGCGCGCGTCTTTCAGGCATCCACGTCGGAAGTCTATGGCGACCCCGATGTGCATCCGCAAGTAGAAAGCTATTGGGGCAATGTCAACCCCATTGGCACGCGCTCTTGTTATGATGAAGGCAAAAGATGCGCAGAATCGCTCTTTTTCGCGTATCACAGGCAGCATGGTTTGCCCATCAAAGTGGGACGCCTTTTCAACACCTACGGCCCCCGCATGCATCCCAACGACGGGCGCGTGGTATCAAACTTCATCATGCAAGCGCTGCAAGGAAAAGATATTACGATTTATGGGGATGGCAGCCAAACACGCTCGTTCTGCTATATCGACGACCTTGTGGAACTTATGGTGCGCTTCATGGATTCGCCCGCGGAATTTGTCGGCCCCATGAACATGGGCAATCCGGGAGAATTTACCATTCGCCAACTTGCAGAGCACGTTGTGGACTTGACAGGAAGCGCGTCTCAGATTATTTGCGAGCCATTGCCTGCGGACGACCCCAAGCAACGCCGCCCCGACATAAGTCTTGCAAAGTCGGAGCTTGGCTGGGAGCCGCAAACCGTTTTGCGCGACGGGCTTGTGAAAACCATTGCGTATTTTGAACGATTTATGAAATAGAAAGTTTTTTTGAAGGGGGTTTGGGGGAAAGCTTTTTTTGTTTTTTATTTTTTATTTTTTTGTTTAAGTT
>CAYJGA010000098.1:0-6810 GCA_964369255.1 uncultured Desulfovibrionaceae bacterium | reverse complement strand
TAAAAAACAAATTAGAATGACTTCTCCCCCCTACAAGCCTTTTCAAAAAAACTTGCCCTTATCCTAAAATGCTTGTAGAAAGAACCCATGTTCACTTGAAACTGTACGCGACCCCCAGAGTGCCATAAGGCTGACACAAGGCGGCGCACAGGAGAAGACAGACCTGCGGGGATTTTCATGTCGCACCATATTCGTAAAATTTGCACCTTATTCATCATTCTTTCCCTTTGTGCCACCGGTCTCTTTGTCTATTGGGCGCTGACGCGAAATAGCGACTTTGAGGATTACGAAGAAAATGTAAATAAAACCATAGCTCTTGGGAACGAAATGCGCGCGGACCTTGTTCTTCAAGGCAATTATGCACGCACTCTTGTTATTCAAGGTCATGACACAAACATAGAACAAAACTTACAGCGCATCGCCGCGCAGCAGGAAGGAAACGAACCGCGCCCCCTCACTTCATCTATTCATCCCGGCGTAAAAATTTCACTCAAGAATATTATTGACGCACTTCAAATTCCTGATAGCATTAAGGAAAAGCTGCACACTGCCTACAAAACACTTGCAAATATAGCCGTAAGGGACATACAGGCCGTGCGCCTCGCACAAGGATATTATCTCGATGCCACAGGGCTTTACTCCATCAGAGGGGAACCCGACCCCGTACAAGCGAAGGAGCTTGTTTTTAGCCCGGAATCAACGACACGCATTATTGATTTAAATAATGAACTTGCAAGCATAGATAATGCCCTTCTCCAAGACCTTGCCGCAAAGAAAGCTCAAGCACATATGGAATTTAACTATTGCATGTTTGCCGCGTGTTTGAGCTTTTTCTTGGCACTCATACTCTTTGGCGCACTCAGCTTGCGCGGCGTAGGCTCTTCCCGCCTCATGACAACATATGTGCTCATTATGCTTTGCCTTATTGTACTTGTGACAGGGCCAAGCGCCATGGTTTTTACAAGCCTTGAACCCTTTGTGCAAAAGGCAAATGTCACTCGCATAGAGGGAATGGCGGAGGCCGCAACGCAAGATTTACACGAAAAACTTAACGGCGCCATGGATTTTCTCGCTGTCATCGCAAGCCACGAGGATGTTGTGCGCTTTATGACATATTATCGGGCAAGTCCCACTTATCTCGAAGAAAATACCGCAACGCTCGCGTCCATCGAAAAAGCATTTCACTCTGTCGAAACACATTATGGCAATCTCTCCTCACTCACACTCATAAGCCTCGACCGCGCCGCACTGCTAGCCACAGGCAGGGGCATTACAGACTGTGCTCCCTTCATCGACTCCAGAGCCATGCTCGCACTCATGGACGGCGAAGCGCAAATAATCCCCCTTGGGAGTGCTGCTGTCAAGATGAGCGGTGAGCTGCCTCATGGTGTCGACGAAAGGCCATTGCGAGCCGGACTTGGCGTTGCTGTGCCTATATTAAGAGAAGATTCCAACACTGTCGTGGGGATACTCATGGGCACCATGTGTCAAACCAACGCCCTCGCCCTGTGGCGCTCCCGCATAATGTCAGAAAAAGGCATCGTTTCCTTTGCCCTTGATGCCGACGGTAATAAGCTTAATTTTATTGGCGACTCAGAAACAAGTAAAGCCATTGCTGTACCCGAAGGTCTCAGAAACTTCGTGAAAACAGGCAGTGCAGGCTTGTACTCCACGGAGAGTATGAACTATTTTGTGGCGCGCACAGGCGACCCCAATTGGATGATTGTCATAGGCTCAAGCACGCTGCTCGTAGAGCAAGATGTGCGCTATATTATGGCGGATACCATCCTTTATACAGTCCTTGCCATCCTTGTGGGCATCATGCTTATTTCTTTACCATTGCAACAGCTTACAGGTCGTTTGCACCATTCCTTGGAGCGCCTCACAGGTCTCATTAAGGAAACGGGGATGTTTACATGGGAATATAATTTCAGAACAGAAACAGTGACCTACAGCGAACAGTTTGTGAAAATGTTAGGTTATGATGTACACACGCATCCCTTGCAAAACTCCCGCGACTGGCTCGTAAAGACAGTGCATCCCAAGGACTGGCCCTTGCTCCAACAGGTCAAGAGTCAAAAGAACGCCCAGCACAATGTCAACATAGAAATTCGCATCAAAAATGCGGAAAATGACTGGATATGGGTCATGCTCCTCGGCTATAATGAAAAAGCCGATGCCCATGCAAGTAAGGACTCCATGGTGGGCACAGGCTACGATGTCACCGCGCGCAAACTGATGGAGCAAACCGAAATCGAGGCCAAGCAACGCCTTGAAAAGCTCGTGCGCCAGCGTACAAGCGAGCTGGAGGAAAGCCGCAATCAAGCAGAGGCGGCTTCCAAGACAAAGAGCGAGTTTCTGTCCACAGTGAGTCATGAAATACGCACGCCTATGAATGCAATCATGGGCTTTACCCATCTTTTTCATAAGGATAATCTCACCCGCGAGCAAGTTTCCTACCTCGAAAAAATACAAATGTCTGCCGATACATTGCTTAATATTATCAATGATGTGCTTGATATTTCTAAAATCGAATCCGGCAAGCTTGAAATTGAGAAAATACCCTTCTCCCTTGATGTTCTGCTCGATTCCATGCAGAGCATTGCCAATTTCAGCGTGAAATCGGCACAATCTGCGCAAAATGCTCGAGATGTAGAATTTCACATGCATGTGACCGACAGCATCCCGCGCCAGCTTGTGGGAGACGGGAAGAGGGTGAGTCAAGTGGTGCTCAACCTTTTAAATAATGCTTTCAAATTCACGGAAAAAGGCAGCGTAACCCTTGAAATTATGCGCGACGATATTCTTGCAGGCGGACGCGCTCAAGACACGGTCACACTCACATTCAGTGTGCGTGATACAGGCATAGGACTCACAAAAGAGCAAAGAAATAAGCTCTTTCGACCCTTCATGCAGGCCGACTCTTCTATCACACGTCGCTTCGGCGGCACAGGGCTTGGTCTTGCTATCTGCAAACAGCTTGTGGAATTGATGGGGGGGAGCATAGGCGTACACTCTGTATATGGGGAAGGTTCCTGCTTCTATTTTACACTTCCCTTCACTGTATACACGCAAGCACAAGGCATCGGTCTTGAAAATGAAGGTATGCAGGTTCCCACAACACCTTTAAATATGACACACGCGGAGCTTGAAGAAGCGCTCAAAGCATATACGCACAAAAATATTCTGCTTGTGGAAGACAACTTCATCAATCAAGAAATAGCCTCATCCATCTTGGCAAATGTGGGCTTTGAATGTGACCTTGCAGACAATGGGCAAGAATCCCTTGCAGCTGTGCAAAAAAAGCGCTATGATATTATTTTTATGGATTTACAGATGCCTGTTATGGGTGGCCTTGAGGCCAGCGCCAAGCTGCGACTTATGGGCAAGGATGCGGAGCTTGCGTGGCTCTCGCAGGTACCTATTATAGCCATGACAGCCAATGCTATGGTGGAAGACAAGGTGAAGTGTACTGAGGCGGGCATGGACGCGCATGTGTCCAAACCTATCGACCCCACTGTTCTTTATAGAGAGCTGCTTATTTGGCTCAGTAAATAGGTAAGTAAAGCGTATGACAAGGCATGCATCGGACGAGCATACACAAGGCGTGATTGAGGCGCAAGCGAAGAAAAAACATGCGCGTTCAGAGCTATTGACGCTCGCACAGATAGCGGAGCGCTATGGGCCGGAGCACTATGACGCAGACGAGCACGAACAGAACGCGCAGCACCACAACCCCCTTCGCAAACACAGCGCAAAACGCCCACAAAAAGCGCGCCGACAAGGCTGCATGAGGCGTATCGGACGCGTGCTTTCGTGGTGCCTTGGAATTCCCGTGGTACTTTGTCTTTTGCTTGCGGGAGCCATTGCCCTTGTCACCTCCCCCCGCGCGGAGGGCATGCTCACACAGTTTATTGCAAAGCATATCAACGAGGCGACAGCGCCCTTCGGAATGCGCGTGTACATTGGCTCTGTGTCCGGTTTTTGGCAGGGCGAGATTCGCGTGCTCAACCTGCGCATTCACGATACCTATGGGCCGTGGCTGCATGTGGATGAAGCCACCTTGCATCCATTGTGGACAAGCGTTTTGTACGGCGCCCGCGCGGTGGTGCAGGCACAACGCGGTGAAACCATCACAACGCAGGCAGAGACAGCGCCTGTTGACCACAATATTAGCACGAATATTGAGCAATATCAGCGCGATGTGGACAGTGTCGTGTCAGATAGTGCTGTCACAGATGCGGAAACGCAAGGGGACGCCGCGTCCGAAACCATGACGCAAGAAGATATTATGGACAACCTTTTGGAGGCGGAAAGCGTGCTGCGTCACAAGGTTGTACTGGCTCTTCGCGATGGCACCATCATCGGCGTGCGTATGCCACGATTTCCGCATTATATTGCCCCTGAAGAGGTGCGAGAAGATGTTGCACAAGACGCGCTCAGGCCTCTGTCATTCCTGCCACGCTGGCTTGCCCTTGACATAGGTGAGCTTGAAATATCCGATTTCCTCTTGGGGCCTGTGGGGCGAAATGTCTATATTTCAGGGAGGGTGCACGGTCAGCTCAACTGCGAGGCCGCGCGCATTCGCAGCACTGTCATGCTGGAAAAGGACAAGCCCAAACAATGGGTGCTCCCTGCAACACAAGATTTGCCGGGCGATGTGACCTTGACAGTGAAGGAATTGCGCCACAGGAGTGGCATGGGGACTGTGGGAGCCTTTCAAAACTTGCGGGAGCTTGGAGAAAAAAAACTCATCGCCTTTCTTTCATTTGACGCACGCAAGGAAAACTTTGATGTGCGCATGCGGCTGAGAGATGAGCTTGTGGTTCCCTCATTTTTATCCGGCGTTGACAGGGTGTGGACGCGTGCGCGCGTGCTCGGGCGTATTCCTCTGTGGCCGCCCACGAAGGAAAATCCTGTTCACTTGGTCATGGCAAGCCGTTATGGGGTGACCTTTGCGAAGGCTTCCTTTGCTGAGGAGAAACCGCGTCGTATTAGGGCATCCTTGGCTTCTGCGCAGGTGTTGTGGGACGGGGAACGCCTTGTGCTTCGCGATGTCAGTGTTGTGAGTCCTATTAAGGAGCCATTCTTGAATGTTTCTGCAAGCCTTGGTGTTGCCAAGGAAGAGGGTCTCGGCGTTATTGTGCGTGTGGGTGTGGAGGATGTGACGCCCTTGGCGCAGGCGCTCGATGCCAATATTGAGCGCGGGGATATTCAAGGCAAGGCGAATTTGACATTTACGGCGCTGCGAAGCGGTGAACACCTGATGTGGTGGACAAAGCCCTTGCCTCCTGTGCAAGAAGGTCGAAACTTGCCCGGCTTTGAGGCTTCGTCCAAGGATTTTTCTGTGCTTGGGAAGCAGTTGGCAGTGGGTCACAGCCGGTATTCGCAAAACACTTGCCACTATCGGGAAGCGTCATAATATTGCCATGGTGCGGGGAGAAACGCGTTTGCCGCCGCCCTCTGACAGTCCCAGTGCCATGGGCGTGCAAGTGAAAATCGAAAGTCCACTTTTACAGTTGCCCAATGGCACCTTGAAGGATGTGTATATCAGCATTCGCGGAACGTCTGTGGAGGCGCAAGACTCGCCGGGTGGTACAGGTCAAACAAAGACGGCGCAGGGGAAGGAATTTGTGTCTGATTTTTCCGCGCGCGGTATTCCTCAAGGTCTTGTGGGGACAGCGCGTGTACGTTGCGGCGATATATATTCCATGGGAACCGGAACGCTTGAAGGGGGTTGGTTCCTTGGTGGCTTGCACGAAAAGGCGTCTGTATTCCTCGCAGATTTGGAGAATTTCGCCCTCAAACTTCCCGGTGTGAGCGGCGAAGCGGACATTGGTTTTGCGTATGCGCTGCCGGTTGTCAAGCGGCGTTGGCCGTGGATGGACGGAACTTTGAACTTAAGGGTTGACCATTGGCGCTTGTTGGCGGCGCTTCTTGACAGTCCTTTGCGCGGGAATGATGTGACACTCACATCATCCTTAAAGTCTTTTTTGGATACGAATGGGAAGCCGCAACAATATTTTACGTCCAATGTCCGCGCGCAACGACTGGACGCTGCAAAGTTTATGGTACAGGATGTGCATGGTGTTGTTGAGAGTAAGTATGTGCATGCCTTGGCGGACGTTTTCGCTTTGGCGGCAGGCCCGCTGTGGCAAGCCAAGCTCAAGAAGGTGGAATATAATGTCCCCGATGGGGCAGAATTGTTGACGTCTAGCTTGAACCTTTCCCAAGGGCGTAGTGGTTCCTTCCGTTGGAATTGGGGGTCTTATGTTGGCACGGTGGAAGGCGAGGATGCAGATTTTACCATTAAGATGAACGGAGATATTGACGCAAGTCTTGACGGTTCCTTCAATTTTCGTAAGCGTCTACTGAGTCTTGGCAAAATGCAGCTTAAGACGCTGAAAGAATAAGTGGAGAGGCCCCAAGTCATCATGAGAGAGGCAATGTATGAGCTGTGCTGATGTATTTTATATCCCTTTACAGAGTGGAGTTATGTGGCCGTGTAAGGCGCGTATGTCGTCGCGTGCGCGTCGTATCCGTTTGAGTATTGCGCCGGAGGGGAATACGGAGATCGTTTTCCCTCAGGAGTCCCTTGACCGCGAGCAATTGGAGGATGTGCTTACGCGTTGGCAGCCGTGGTTGAATAAGGCGTGTAATAAGCTGTTCTCGCCTGACCAGCAGGAGCGCCTTGCGCATAAGCTTGCCCATATGTATACGGGTGCTTTGGAAGAGCTGGATATTTTGCCGGAGCGTATCTTTTTGCCTATGATTGATGAGGCGTGGCATGTGGAGTATGTGCCATGTGTG
>CAYJGA010000097.1:0-6819 GCA_964369255.1 uncultured Desulfovibrionaceae bacterium | reverse complement strand
GGAAAAAAAAGCTTTCCCCCCAAACCCCCCTTCAAAAAAACCACCTGTTTAGCTAAACAATCGGCGCTTTCGAATGGAGGATTAAAGAGATGTTTTGTAGTTTTATACAAAAGGACTCGCTTTGCCATTTTGAGAGCTGTGGCAAAACCCAAAAGAGTGTATTGAGAGACAGCTCCTACACAAAAAAGGAATATACTATGGCTGTAACCATGGAAGATGTGCAAAAAATGGCACGTCTTGCGCGCTTGGACATTTCCCAAGAGACGCAGGAGCTTTTTGCAGGTCAATTTGCAGATATTTTAGGACATATGAACACGCTCACACAGGTGGATACGGAAGGCGTCGAACCCTTGTATAGCCCTGTGTTACACGGCGATGTGACACGCGAAGATGTGGCATTGCGTCGAGCATGTCCCGACGATGTGCTTGGCAACGCGCCGCTGCGGGATGGGCAGTATTTTCAAGTTCCACGCATAGTTTAGTAAGGTTTTTATTTTTAAATTTTTTGTGAGAGGTTTTTGTGGGCGACTTTTTTTAGGAAAAAAACCATCCCCTCCACACGCCTTGCAAAAAATCTTTTAGCCTTAATAAAGAATAGGACATTTCATGAGTATATACAGTTTGAGTCTTGCCGCAGTGCGTGCGGCCTTGGCGCGGGGTGAGATAAAGGCCGAGGAGGCCGTGAATGCGTGTTTAGCCCGCATGGATGCCACAGAACCGCATATCAGCGCCCTTATCAATCGCGCTGATGAGAGCGCCCTTGAGATTGCGAGGACTATGGACGCCGCGGGCGTTGACGCTTCAAAGCCCTTGTGGGGTGTCCCTGTGACAGTGAAGGATGTCATGTGTACGAAGGGGCTGACGACCACGGCCGGCTCGAAGATATTGCATAACTTTGTGCCTTTTTATGACGCCTTTGTGGTGGAAAAGCTGCGCGAGGCCGGCGCCATTATTATTGGTAAGAATAATATGGACGAATTTGCCATGGGCTCTGCCACGGAAAATTCCGCATTTTGCACTACAAAAAACCCTTGTGATTTGTCACGCGTGCCCGGCGGTTCCAGCGGCGGTTCGGCAGCCTCTGTGGCGGCGGGTCAGTGCTTTGCGTCCTTGGGGTCTGATACGGGCGGCTCTATTCGCCAGCCGGCCTCCTTGTGCGGCTGTGTGGGCTTGAAGCCCACCTATGGGCGTGTGTCGCGCTATGGTGTCATTGCCTATGCCTCATCCCTTGACCAAGTAGGCCCCTTGGCGCGTTCTGTGGAGGACTGCGCCTTGGTCTTGCAGGCCATCGCAGGTCATGACCCGCGGGATAGTACGTCTGACCCACGACCTGTGCCCGTATTTGATGTGCACGCACGCAAGGACTTGAAAGGCGTTCGCGTGGGCGTTCCACAGGAATTTTTTGCTGAAGGTCTTGATGCGGAAGTGGAGGCACAGTGCAGAGCCGCGCTCCGTGTGATGCAGGACTTGGGAGCGGAACTCGTGGATGTGACACTGCCTCATACGAAGGAATCCATCGCCGCGTATTATATTGTTGCTATGGCGGAGGCCAGTTCCAACTTGGCGCGCTTTGATGGCATCCGATACGGCGCGCGCGCGGAAGGCGCGGAGAACTTGCTGGATGTCTTTGTGCGTTCGCGCAGTGAGGGCTTTGGACAAGAGGTGCAGCGTCGTATTATGCTTGGGACATATGTGCTTTCGTCCGGCTATTATGACGCATATTTTCGCAAAGCGGCGCAAGTGCGCCGACTTATCCGCCAAGATTACTACGATGCATTGGAGAAGTGCGATGTTATCTGCGGCCCTGCTTCGCCTGTGACGGCGTGGCCTTTGGGCAGTATGAATAAGGACCCATTGAAGATGTACCTCATGGATATTTATACGCTTTCCTTGAATCTTGCCGGCTTGCCGGGCTTGTCTGTGCCTGTGGGTCTTGGAAAGGAGAGCGGCTTGCCTGTGGGCATGCAGCTTCTTGGCGGCGCTTTTTCTGAAAATGAACTGTTGGGCATTGGTCGTGTGCTTGAGGATGCAGTGCAGTTCCAAGCCACAGCGGTGGCAAAAACTTTTTAAGGACACAGGAGGCAGTATGATTCGTAAAGCTCATGAACGGGAATTTATGGAGAAGGAAAAGGCCTTTGGTGGCGAAGGCATTGTGAGAGCGCACTTGCTTTTGAATAATGAAGAAGAGTTTTTTGGCAACGGTCGCTTGTTTAACCATGTGATTTTGGAGCCGGGCGCCTCTATTGGAGTGCACAAGCATGTGGGCGAGGGCGAAGTGTACTATATATTGAAGGGCGAGGGCATTTATCACGACAATGGGACGCCCATGCCTGTGGATGCGGGCGATGTGGCTATCTGCAAAAATGGCGAGTCCCATGGGTTGGAAAACACGAGCGTTGATGACCTTGAGATGATCGCCTTGGTGTTGTACGATAATAATAACTGATTGGAATGGACGCGTTTTTTGTCTGAAAAATTGAGGAGGGGGCTTATGTCACCTCCTTTTTTGTTGTGTTCTAGGCGCATTTGACGACAGCGCCTCATGAAAGGAGTAAGTCATGACAGATGCTTCATCGCAGTTTTCCGAACAGCCTTTTAGGCAATTTCCCGGCATAGACAGTCTTTCCATGGATGACATTATAGAATGGGTTGGGGAGAAGGTTGCCCCGCGCGGCGTGGATTATCAGCGCAAAAAGAAGGTGCGCGACCTTGCTCTTACAGCGGACGGCTTTTTGTTGGCGAATGTGGACGGAACCTATGCGTATGCTGTGGCAGTTTTTCGAAAAAGTAATGGAAGGATGACATCTCATTGCACATGTCCTTATGGATGGAACTGCAAGCACGCGGTGGCGGCGCTTTTGGAATATGTCGAACATATCAAAAATGGATTGGCTGTTGCTCCGGTGACCGCAAACGACGCACGCACAGTTCTTTTTTCCGATGCGTTCACGGAATTGCCCGAATCGCATATGTATGATGACATGCCTGTGCTTGAAAGCAATCCTTATTTGGAGAGTGGCAAAATTTCTGCAAAAGTACAAAGCTATCTTTCTGCCATGACAAAGGAAGCGCTCCTGTGTGCTTTGTACGAGGCCATGGTAAAAGTTCCGGAAGTGCACGCAATATTTGAAAGCAAGGTGAATACTTTGACAGCCGATGTGACGCTTTTGCTGAAAAACTTCCGAAAAGCGTTGAAAGACGGTTGTCAGGGCGGCGACTATGACTCATGGTCAGATTCAGTCGTGCCCGATTTTTCGGCAGCGCGTGAAATCATGGCGCTCTTTATAGAATCTGACAACGAAGACGTACTTCTTGAGGAAATAACGCCTTTCCTCGAACTCTTGGATGAGCAAATGAACTCCGCCACCGACGATTGGGAAACAGGAGATGAGTTTCAGCAATGCCTCTTCATGTTTCTGACAGCCCTGCGCACCTCAAAGCGGAATCATGCGGAAAAAATGATTTGGGCATTAGAAGTGATATTCATAGAAGACTATGGACTTGCAGAGGATTTTGAAAAATTCCTGAACGAGAAGCACAGCGAGGCGGATTGGGACATTGTTGCAGAGTATTTGGAAGAGCACTTGGCGAGCAAGGCTGACAGCCTGAGCGCGTACATACGGGGAAAAGTGATAACATGGCTTTCAATAGCCTTGGATGGTGCCGGGCGCGGCGATGAGATAATCCCCTTTTATGAGAAGAGAGCACTGGTGACAAATGACTATGAGCGTCTTGTGCTTCAATGTATGCGCGAGAAAAAGTTTGATAAGGCACTGCAATGGATTTCTCAAGGGCTTGAGGTTAAGGATGGCAACGCTGCCACTTCCTTGAAATCATTACGACGCGAAATATATGAACTGCAAGGGGATTGGACATCGCTTTTGCGGGAAGAGGTTGTGCTGCTTGTGCAAACCCCTTCTGCGCCTCATTTTATGGCGTGCTTGCGTACAGCCGCAAAGCTTGACCCCACGCCTGCCTTTACGAGCGCTGTGCGCACATGTCTTTTATCGTACCTTGCGGAGGGAACGTTGCCCTGGAAATGTAGCGCATGGCCGTCGAATTTTGAGATTGCCCCGAACATTCCAAACACACGCGAAACTTTCCCCAATGTTTATGCACTTGTGCATATAGCTATTGAAGAGAAGAATGGGGACGATGTTTTACATTGGTATAAGAGGATACCCAAGGGGAGCAATTATGACAGGTCTTTTTTTCACGCCATCGCCCTCGCCCTACAAGAAAAACATGCAGATGTCGCTGTGACACTGTGGAAAAAGCTTGCTGAGAATACTATTTCCCTTGCCACTAAGCGTGCGTATGCCACAGCACGAATATATTTGCAAAAAATGCATAAATGCTTGCTGGCGCAGAACTTACTGGAAGAATGGGAAACCTATGCGGCTTACCTGAGAGGAAAGCACGCACGAAAAAAACTCTTCATTGCTGTGCTTGATACCATTGATTCCACAGCGCTTGTGAAGAAGTAAGCATTCCACGTACAGCATCTGCATTTTGTTTTTCTCAACAGACTGCTCAACAGGCTGCTCAACAGGCTGTTCTTACTTTAAAGGTATACAGCAGGCCGTTAGCTTGCGCGAAAACCACGCTGTCATCTGATGTTTTTTTGAAAAGTGCCCGCACTTATTGAAGAAAAAAATATAAAAAAATTCTCTTGGCAAAAGCCCTCTCGCATATTATAGGGAGTCATTCGTAATAAGAACACATTCTGTAAGTTCTTGATTTTTCTGTCTGCGAATGCTCTCACCTTGCCTTAACAGCGCCTCAGTAGTGCCTTAACAGCGCCTCAGCAGTGCCTTACCGATGCTTCAACAGTGCCTTATGACAGTCTTTTTTCAGACTTTTAGCACTGTTCTATTATGTTGTTTTTTGGCTTTTTTGTATCATGCCTCTGGAATATTTTTTTTGATTATTCAAACGGGAGGGTATTTCTTTGCATACTTTGACAAAAAGCAATGCGCCTACACACTCGCGCCGCCCCCTTACTGTGGAGGCCGCAGAGCAGAGCGCATATCAAGATGCATACTTGCACCATGCCAGCGACGGTCAACGCCGCGGATATATAAAGGTCGGCGAACTCACAGACTTTTGGATTCACATGGGCACGCAATGCAATTTGCGCTGTCCTTCCTGCTTTGAGGGCGCTCATAAAGGCTCACGCCGCCTTGAAAGCCTGTGTCTTGATGAGGCCGTGGACTTACTCTATGAAGCCTTGGAGCTTGGCGCACAAAAGTTTTGCTTCACAGGCGGCGAACCCTTCGTTCACGACGCCTTTATCGACATACTCAGCGCAGCCTTAAATTATCGCCCTTGCCTTGTACTCACAAATGCTACGCAGCCCATTGAGCGAGCCTTGCCCCATCTTATGGCATTAAAGAACAAGCCGCATCCATTGAGCCTGCGCGTCAGTATCGACTATCCCTCGGAACAGGCGCATGACGCAGGCCGCGGGCGTGGCGCATTTCATAGGAGTCTTGTCAACTGTGCGCACCTTGTGCGCATGGGACACGGCCTCTCCATTGCGCGGCGTAAAGGTAGTGATGAGGACGAAGCCCGCATCATTCAAGCGTATCACGACATTTTCGAACAATACGGCCTGCCCAAGGAAACGCACATGGTGGCCTTTCCCGACCTCTCTCTCTGTGCCCAGACGAGTAATCCGGAAATCACGGAACACTGCATGACGACCTACAAGACACACGAAGAGCGTCAGCGCTTTATGTGCGCTCATTGTCTTATGGCGGCAAAGAAGGAAGGGCAACTCTGCTTTTACCCCTGTACCTTGGTGGATGACGACGACTCCTATATTCTTGGGCACAGTCTCGCAGAAGCACGTCGCCAAGAGAGGATTGTCCTGCGACACCAACGCTGCTTTACCTGCTTTGCGCATGGGACGTCGTGTGTAGAACCCACATAAAAACTTTGAGATATATATGGAAAATTCACAAAAAAACACACGAGCCGGATGGATAAAACTGGCAGTGATTATATTGGCTCTTGGGATTCTCTTCTATGTCGCCAGAGCCTTTGGCGTGGCGACGCATATTGCCGCCTTGCAAGAATTTGTGAAGGCGCAAGGCGTCTATGGTCCCATCATATTTGTGGGACTTTATGTGCTCACGACCGTCTTGGCATTGCCGGGGTCTGCCCTCACCATCATGGCGGGCGCGCTCTTTGGCTCCGTCGTAGGCACAGGCGTCGTCATTACGGGCGCCACCTTAGGCGCGACGCTGTGCTTTCTCATCGCACGCTATTTTGCGCGGGACAGTATTCTCAATCTTTTGAGTAAGAATGAAAAGTTCCAGAAACTTGAGAATCTTACAGAGAAAAATGGCTATATTATTGTGGCAATCACGCGCCTTGTGCCCTTGTTTCCTTTTAATTTACTGAACTATGGCTTTGGGCTGACCAAGGTGCCCTTTAAAGAATATGTGCTGTGGTCGGCTCTGTGTATGTTGCCGGGCACCATCCTCTATGTGGTGGGTGCGGACGCCGTTTCCACGGCTGTACGAGATGGGAGCATCCCGTGGGTTTTGGTGCTCATTGTGGCTTTGATTGTGGCCATACTCGCTGTTGTGGTGAAAAAAGCCCGCGCCCGATTAACGCTTGCGAATGATTAAAGTCCGCGCCCGATTAAAGCTTGCGCCCGATTGAAGCTTGCGCCCGATTATATGACGCGTAATGTATAAGGAAGGCACGGCATTCTAATTGTATGAACTATTCTCAATAGCACTTGCCAAATACTTTTGAGAGTGTGCCAAAGCTTCAAATAAGGCAAGGATGACTTGTGAGTTGTTTTTC
>CAYJGA010000096.1:0-6885 GCA_964369255.1 uncultured Desulfovibrionaceae bacterium | reverse complement strand
CCCAAGAAAAAAAAGAAGAAAAAAAGTTTTCCCCAAACCCCTTTCAAAAAAACTTTTAGAAAAGACAGCGCACCGGCACGCTCACAAAGAAGAAATTTTCCCGCAAAGGGGCACTATATCGCCTTGCCACACCATGCCCTCTAGTGTTATACGGGAGTTTGCGCGCGCGCGCCGGCTTTTAACCTATAAAATTCTTACCCTTTGGATAAAAACATGCAAGCCTTCAAGGTATGCTATAAACACAGTCGTTTGATTTACATCACTCTTTTCTCACTCATAGCACTGTGCTCCACCGCGCACGCACAAGCGTGGGGGCCTGTTGCCATCATCAATCGACCTGTGGTGAACATGTGTGCCCTCACTTTTGACGACGGCCCGTCTGCGCTGACGCCGCAATTGCTCGATACATTGAAGGCGGAAGGCGTGACGGCGACGTTTTTTCTCTTGGGCGAACAGGTTGCACGACGTCCGGAGGTGGTGGAACGTATGCTTGTCGAGGGGCATGAAATAGCCAGTCACGGCTATACTCACGCAGACATGGTCACCATATCCAAGAACGCACAGCGCGCAGAATTGCAAAGGCTTAATGACTTGTTGACACCTATGGGCGTGACGCCGCGATTTTTTCGTCCGCCTTACGGAAGTTACAACAGGCAAGTCACCGCCCTTGTGGAAGATATGGGAATGGATGTCATGATGTGGTCGACGGACAGTCGCGACTGGCAACGCAAGCCGGACTATTCTAACATGCCGAATATTCTTGAGCGCGTAATGACGCCGGAAGAAATGCGTGGTATTTTTCTCTTTCATGATACGAAGAAGCGTACTGTGCGGGATATTGGCGTTATCATTCTTATTTTGCGCACCATGGGGTGCGATCGTTTTGTGACTGTGAGTGAGTATATCGACACGCAAGAAGAGACTGTCATGGTGGCTGCGCTTCCTTTGGAAGCACGTGCCACGGCGCAAAAACACGAGTTTTTATCCGAGGAATTTCGCAACACCTTTTCCCTTGACGCAGAGGGCGTCGAGATTGCCGAATATGGCGCAAGACCACCGGTGGGCATCAATGCCTTGAGTGCGCGTCCTACGGCTGCTGCGCCCTCTCCCCAAGTGAATACGGACATCGCTGCTTCTATTGTGGATGCTGAACCCATAGGCGAGGTCATTGCCGGCGGGGGAGTGAGCACTGCAACAACCCTCAGACAACAGGACAAAAAGCCAGTAGGCGCAATGCCCGCAGGTGAAATGCCCGCAGGTGAAATGCCCGTAGGTAAAGTGGCTGCAGGTGAAGTATCGGGGAGCAATGCGCCGCGTGCTTCGCATATGCAGGTGCCTTCTTCTGTGAAAGCGCACGAGGCAGCGGGAGCGGGCGCAAAACAGCAGCCAGAAGACCGTCAGCTCATCGCGGATGAGGAAGCGTATCTGGACTCCTCGCTCAACCCTGCGACGCTTTCTCCTGTGTTTCCGAGTGTATCCCCGCGCGCCCCGCTTGTGCTTCCGCGTATACTGAATACGCAGATGTTTGCCCCTGTGGCAAAGAGGCCCTTTGACGCGCGTACTTTCCTTGCTGTGCCCATGTTTCAAGTACCACAGGCACTGACAATGTTTTCAGACAAGCAAAGGGGTAACAGTGTGACGCCTCTTGAAGTGTTTCCGGTGGCAAACAATAAAGAGACGAGAGTGATACAGTAATTTTATGCTTTGCAGTTCTAGGAACAAGCCACTCATTTTTATTGGCGCCCGCGCTTCGGGGAAGTCGACCCTTGGGCGGGTTGTCGCGGCGCGATTGGGCTGGGAATTTTGCGATACGGACGATGTTTTGCAGTGCGATGTGGGCATGAGTATTGCGGAGTTTGTGTCGTGCCACGGTTGGCCTGCGTTTCGTCGAGAGGAGGCGCGGGTGCTGCGTGCAGTGTGCGCGGAGCGCACAGTCATTGCTACGGGCGGGGGCTGTGTTTTGGCGCGAGAGAACAGGGACTTTATGCGCGCCCGCGGCCTTGTGTGTTATTTGCGTGCGCCGGCGCATATTTTTGTGCAGCGTCTTCGTGTGCAGCGTCATGAGGCCATGCGTCCTGCGCTGACAGGGGGTACGCTGGTGGAAGAAGTGGCAGCCGTGGTGCGAAAACGTCACCCGTTGTATAGTTGCGCGGCGCATGTGACGCTGGATGCCGCATTGCCGCTCTCATATCTGAGTGCGGCTGTCCATAAGATATTCATGAAGAGAACACCGTTTCTTCATTAAATGATAACAGTTTGAGATGATATTGTATGACTTTTATGTGTAAAGCATGCAAGCTGAAAGGAGTGTAAGATATGTCAGGAAGCACATGGGGACGCGTATTCCGCTTGACCACATTTGGGGAATCCCACGGCGCCGCCTTGGGTGGCATTATAGACGGCTGTCCTGCCGGTCTTCCTTTAACACCGGAATTTATCCAAGAGAAGCTCAATGCGCGCAAGGCGCGCGATGTACATGCTGCGGATGGTCTTGCAACGACAGGCCGCAAAGAGCCGGACAAAGTGCAAGTGCTTTCCGGTTTGTTTGAGGGGCATACTACGGGCACTCCCATTGGTTTTATCATTGCCAATGAAGATGTGCGCTCAACGGATTACAATGAGCTGGCACAGGCTTTCCGTCCGGGGCATGCGGACATAAGCTACACTGCGAAATACGGTGTGCGCGACCATCGCGGCGGCGGTCGGGCTTCTAGTCGAGAGACAGCGTGTCGTGTGGTGGGCGGCGCAGTGGCGGAGCGTCTTCTTGCTGCTGAGGGTATCCAAATTTATGCCGCGGCTGTGGAGCTTGGTGGTATTGCCATCAATGAAGACCATTACCAAATGGAAAAGGCCAAGAACAACCCCTTCTTTGCGGCGCACGAAGAGATTGTGCCGCAGTGGCAAGAGCTTGTTGCCGACGCTCGCAATGAAAACGACAGCCTTGGTGGTATTGTGCGCATTGTGGCGCGTCATGTGCCGGCGGGTCTTGGCGAGCCGGTGTTTCAAAAGCTCGACGCACAGCTTGCGGCTGCACTCATGAGCGTGGGCGCTGTGAAGGGGATAGAGATAGGTTCGGGTTTTACGTCTGCGCGCATGCGCGGGTCGGAGCACAACGATGCCATCATGCCAAGCGGTCGCGGCGAGGCGCATGTGAGCTTTGACAGAAATGTCGGCGGCGTTTTCATGAGCAACCATGCCGGCGGCATCCTTGGCGGCTTATCTTCGGGTCAGGAAATTGTTCTGTATGCGGCTATTAAACCAATTCCGTCCATTGCCATGGAGCAAATGAGCATTAACAGCAAGGGCGAGCCTGTGTGCTTACAAATACAGGGGCGCCACGACGTATGCGCCATTCCGCGCATCGTGCCTGTGCTTGCCTCGATGACCGCCCTCACCCTCGCCGACGCGGTTTTACTGCAAAAGCGAATGGATGCGGACGGTTAGAGTTTTTCTTTTTTTCTGAAAGGCGTGTGTGGGGAAAGTTTTTTTAGAAAAAAAGCTTGCCCCCAAACCCCTTTTAAAAAAACAAATCGGAATAGCGTTATAGCCCGGTCATTTTCTTTTTTGTCTTGACAAAATTCTAGCAATAGTCATATTCACTAGGTTGTACAGAAATTTATATGTGTTGCGATTTTTACTGGTAGGGAGAAATTGTGAGCAAAGTGCATGTTACTATAGAAGAAATTCGTAAGGTTAATGCCGATATTATAAACAAAACGCCTAAACCCAAGCTTTCGCGTGCAGATACGAAATTGTATGACCTAGTCGTTTCTAATGGTGTCCTTCCGGATGATGTAAAGTTGCGAAAGATTTTTAAGAAATCTAAGATAGAGTATGGCGCCTCCTAGGAGCTGTTTCTAAATAAAGAGATTTTTTTGAATGGGGTTTGGGGGAAAGCTTTTTTTGTTTTTAGTTTGAGTTTTTTTCTTGGGGGGGAAACTTTTTTTAGGAAAAAAAAGCTTTCCCCCCAAACCCCCCTTCAAAAAAACCATCTGTTTAGCTAAACAATCGGCGCTTTCGAATGGAGGATTGAAGAGGTGTTTTGCAGTGTTATACAAAAGAACGTGCTTTGACGTTTTGAGAACTGTGGCAAAAGGCAAAAGAATTTATTTAGAAACAGCCCCTAGGAAGTACAATTTTATCTATAAGAATTATGTGAAGAGCCCGATGACCTCATTGGGCTCCTCGCTTATGGTCGCTACAAAGAGAAAAAAATTGAGTTTATAGAAGATTTTGAAAGGCGCAGAGGTAATAAGCCAACTGACGATGACTTTGAGGAATTTCACCGTGCAAGTGCTTCGCAAATTCTTTACTATAGAGAAGGGCAGAACGACAGCTTGCGGAAATCGTAGAGCGTATTATTCAGGAGCGCATGGATGATTTTAGCAAAAAACAAGAAGAAATTCAGCTTGTTGTATTGCAGGAGCTGAAGCCTACTTTGTGGAGATTGTCTTTCGCAGGGATTGTTGGCGGGTTGGCATACACTATTTTTCTTGTAGTAGCTGTTTTTACAATTGCAGGCAGTCAATTAAATCTCATTGCCATGGTGTTGAAAGCGCTAGGAGTAGACGTAAAATAGCTCCCCTTTCTAAGAATGATGCCTTGTAAAAGAGCAAACCTTAAGTGAATGAAGATATCGCGCATATCAAATGAAGACAAATAGCGTCGCCCGCATTCGAGTGCGATGAGATGCTCGTGGAGAAAGGTCATGGGAAAACAGCAAGAGACGCGGGGGCGTTTGCCAATGAAAGACGAAAGTCTCATTTTATGCGGAACCATCGAACGCATTATTTTTCATAATGATGACAATGGATTCACAATCATGCGCATACTGCCGCGCAGTGATGCGGACGAAAAAGCCGTCAAAGCAGACCCCTTCACCGCGAAAGGATACCTCCTCAGTCCACAAGCAGGAACACAAGTGCGCATGGAAGGCGCGTGGGTCAACGACAGCCGATATGGGCGCCAGTTTCAAATGTCCGCCTGTGATGAAGTCCTCCCCGCAAGCACCGAAGGCATTCGTCTCTATCTTGGGAGCGGCCTCATCAAGGGCGTGGGCGAAGTGGTCGCCAGCAGGATTGTCGATGCCTTCGGCGAAGACACCATCCGCATTCTCGATGAAGAGCCGGAAAGAATTCTCAGCGTCCCGAAAATAGGACGGAAAAAGCTGCAAAGTATCATTCAAGGCTGGAGCGAACACCGCGGTGTGCGCGACCTTATGATGTTCTTGCAACCACATGGCATCACTGCCAATCTCGCCGTGCGCATATATAAGCATTATGGGCCGGAAGCGCTGGAAATCGTCAAGCAAAACCCCTATCGCCTTGCTATGGACGTGCGAGGCATCGGCTTCATAAGCGCAGATCAAGCCGCCGAAAAGCTGGGATTTGCCAAGGATCACCCCCTACGCGCTCAAGCAGGCGTCCTCTATACACTGGACAAAAGCAACGACAAAGGACATGTCTACATGCCCAAGGACGCGCTTCTCACACTCACCTCCGACGAGCTGGAAATCCCGTATGAGCTTGTAGAGCATGCTCTCGATGAGTTGGAAGCAGAAGAGCGCATCGTCCAAGAAAATCTCCATGGCGAAGAAGGCGTCTTCTTGCGGAAATTCTTTCACTATGAAAGCAAGACAGCCTTCTACCTCAAACGGCTTCTCAATTCGCCAAAGTCCGTGCGCTTTGAAAATGCCACAGAAACTGTGGAAGATGTGCTGTCGAAACATTCGCTCAAGCTCGCAGAAACACAGCAGGAAGCTATACACACCGCCACACGTTCCAAGCTCATGGTACTCACAGGGGGGCCCGGCACAGGCAAAACCACCATCATCAAGGCCATCATCGACACATTTCACAGTGTCAACGCCAAAATCCTCTTGGCTGCGCCCACAGGGCGCGCCGCAAAACGCCTCTCAGAAACGACGGAGCGCGAAGCGAAAACCATTCACCGCCTCCTCGAATATAATCCCGGTGAAGACGGCTTTGCCAGAAATGAAGACAATCCTCTCGCCTGCTCACTGCTCATCATCGACGAAGCGTCCATGATGGACATATTCCTCTTCTATCACTTGCTCAAGGCAACGCCCCTCGGCGCCACCATCATCTTTGTGGGGGATGTCCATCAGCTGCCCTCCGTCGGCCCCGGCAATGTTTTGCAAGATATTATCGCCTCACAAGTGCTGCCTGTGGTTGAACTCACCGAAATATTCAGACAAAGCAGCGAAAGCGAAATTATTTACAACGCCCACCTCATGAACAAGGGGCAGGTGCCAAGCTTGGAGTCCAGCAAGGAACGCCTGTCTGACTTTTACTTCATCCATGCAAAGGAAGCGGAAAGCGTCGCCAATCTCATCGTGGACCTCGTAAAAAATCGCGTGCCACAGCGTTTTGGCTATCATTCTGTCAATGACATTCAAGTGCTTGTGCCCATGCACAAGGGGGAAGTGGGGTCTGAAAACTTAAACGCCCGCTTGCAAGAGGTACTCATTGACTCAAGCGCGCCGTCCATACAACGCGGAAAGCGCCTCTATCGCCTCGGCGACAAGGTCATGCAAACCCGTAATAATTACGACAAAGACGTCTTCAATGGCGACATTGGCACCATCGTCCTCCTTGATACGAAGGAGCGTTGCCTCACGGTTCGCATTGACGAACGAAATATTCCCTATGACTTTGACGAGCTTGACGACATAACTCCCGCCTATGCCATTTCCATACACAAGTCGCAAGGCTCCGAATATCCTGTGGTCATCATTCCTCTGCTCATGCAGCACTATGTACTCTTGCAGCGCAACCTTGTATATACGGGCATCACCCGCGGCAAGAAGCTTGTGATTTTAGTGGGGGAAAGCCGCGCACTCCAAGTGGCCATTGCCAATAATCA
>CAYJGA010000095.1:0-6966 GCA_964369255.1 uncultured Desulfovibrionaceae bacterium | reverse complement strand
CCTTTCAAAAAAACCATCTGGATAGCTAGATAGTTAGGGGGTTTTCTCAATAAATATTTTAAACTGCCCAAGAGCATTTTGCAAGCTAATTTCGAATGATTCACACAATCGAAATGACATGCATGCGAAAATTTGAGACCCATTTCATTGCTTGACAAGACAGGCTAAAGCTATGAAGATGACTCTTTTGCAAAGCATGCCACGGAGGAATACCAATGGCTCACGACCAAAACACCCACGCCATCGACCCACTTGCCCAATTACACAATCGCAATACGACAGAGCGACTTGTTGATTTTATATATGAAATCGGAATGTTACGACATACTCCGCGCTCCGGTTATCCCTTCTTGGGCACGGGCAGTGAAAATGTGGCGGAGCATTCCCACCGCGTGGCCGTGCTTGGCTATGTCCTTGCGCAAAAAGTGGGAGCGGATGTGCCACGCACTGTGTTCATGTGCCTGTTCCACGATGTACCGGAAGCGCGCACGGGTGACTTTAACTATGTCAATAAATTGTACAATAAAACAGACCCTCGCCTCGCACTCACCCACGCCACAGAGGGCACAGGCATGCAACATCAGCTCTTAGGCTATTGGGACGAACTGGAAGAAAATGCCAGCCTTGAAGCAAAACTAGCCCATGACGCCGATCAGCTCGACCTTATTTTCAATCTCAAGCGAGAGTTAGAAAATGGCAATGCCTTTGCACAAAAATGGTTGGAAAGCGCTGTGAAGCGCTTGCACACGGATGTGGGCAGAGAATTTGCGCATGTCGCCATACACACGCCCAGCCATAACTGGTGGTTCAATGGCCCTGATGCCAGCTGGTGGGCACGCAAGCCCGGCAATAATCAGGAATAATAGGATAGAGTGGAGAACAGCATGACAGCACTTAGTGTGATTCCCGTGGGCAATGCGGCGGAGCTTGACAGCTTTGTTTCCTTGCCTTGGAAAATTTATGCCCAATCCCCCCATTGGGTGCCTCCCATCAAAAAGGAAGAAAAGGACTTACTCACAAAGGGGTCGCATCCCTATTGGGAGTATGCCAAGAGGCAGCTCTTCCTTGCTGTGCGCACGGGCAACGGGGTGCCACAGGTGGTGGGGCGCATTGCGGCTGTCATAGATGACAATTATAACAGCTATGTCCATGATCGCGCCGCACAGGCAGAAGTGGTGATGACGGGCCCAGATGTGAGTAGAGATGCGACTACGAGTGTCATTGCTGACACAAGCCTTTTTTCCGCTCAAGAGCGCTGCGGCGCGTGGGGCTTTTTTGAATGCGAAAACGACCGCGACACCGCCCATGCCCTCTTTGACGCCGCCGCCAAGTGGCTCAAGGAAAATGGCGCCACCTTCATGCGCGGCCCCCTCAATCCGTCCACAAATTACACATGCGGCATGCTCGTGAACGGCTTTGACCTGCCCGCCTCCATCATGATGCCATGGAATCACGCCTATTATCCGGAGCTTGTGGAAAGCTGGCATATGCGCAAGGAGCAAGACCTCTTTGCTTATACATTCCAAAAGGATAATATGAACATTCCTGACTGGCTCCGTACCCAACTTGACGAACAGCTCAAGGACATGGAAGAGCGACACGGCTTCACATGGCGCACGTCCGGCAAGGCGACACTCGCACAAGACATCGCCACCATGCTGGATATTTATAAGGAAAGCTGGGCAGATAACTGGGGCTTCACTCCCATGCCCATGGCAGAGGCGCAGCGCCATATCCACAGCCTCAAAAGCGTCCTTGACCCCAACTTCTTTGTACTCTTCTTTTGCAAGGGCGAACCTGCGGGCGGCATGCTGGCGCTGCCAGACATGACCGCCGTGCTCAAGCGCATCAACGGACATGTGGGCATCACAGCGCCGTGGCATTTATGGCGCGCGCAAGCGGATATGAAGCGTCACTATCGCATCATGCTCTTTGGCATCCGTCCCCAATATCGCCTCATGGGGCTGCCCTTGCTCCTGCTCAACTTCATGTTTGAGCAATCCAAAAAAAGCGAACTCTTGCAAAGCGTTGAAGGCTCATGGTCGCTGGAGGACAACAGCGCCATCAACGACCTCTTAGAAGATTTTAGTGGCGAACTCACAAAGCGCTATCGTATTTACCGACGGGAGCTGTATACTCTATGAATATGACGCACTTACATGGAAAAAACATCGCTGTCACCGGTGCTACGGGCTTCCTTGGCGGGCATACGGTGCGCTTTCTGCGCGACCGCCTCGCCGGCACAGGCGCCACCATCTCTTGCCTTGTGCGCCCGCACACGTCCCGCGACGCTCTCAAGGATTTTCCTTGTTATGAAGTGGACTTCCAGACAGGTCAAGGTATGCGCGAAGCGCTCAAACAACAGCACACCCTTATACATATGGCCTCCATCTTGTTCGGCGCCCGCTGGCAAGACTATGTGGACACCAACGCCCGCATGGCAGAATGCCTTGGCGCCGCTGTCGCACGGAGCAGAAGTGTCAAATCAGTTCTCTTTGTCTCATCCCTCGCCGTGAGTGGCCCCTCCGCCACTTCACCCGGCGTGGCAGACAGCGCAGAGGGGCGTCCCGTGTCCGCGTATGGATGGTCAAAGTATATATCAGAACAAATACTTGCCCGACACTGCGGCAAGAAACTCGTCATCCTGCGCCCGCCCATGATTTATGGGTCCAAGGACAAGGGACTACTCCCCTACTTTAAGGCGGCAAAGCGGGGGCTTGTGGTAAGTCCGGGCTTTGGGCGTCATTTCCCTGTGTCTGTCATCCATGTTTTGGACATGGTGCAGGCCATGGCCTGCGCCCTCAAACCCGAGGCCGCCGGCGTCTATCATTGCAATGACGGCGCCGAACACACCATGACGCACATAGGTTCACGCATTGCAAGCTTGCTCGGCAAAAGAGCCTTATGCGTCAACATGCCCCTGCCCATCATGGCAGTGAGCGCGGCCTGCTCCACAGCGGCGGCGCGCATCCTTATGACCCTGCATGGCAAGGCGCCCTCATGGAATGTGGATAAGTATCGTGAAGCGCGTCAAGTGGGTTGGCTTTGCCAAGGCACGCGCATCCGCGACGAGCTTGGCTTTGAACCGCATTTTTCTCTTGACGCAGGACTTGAAGAGGCTTTACGCGGATATAAGCAAGATTGCTGGATATAGGCACGCTTGTTCGACATACACACCATTGCTGCATATACGCAATATTGCTGCATATAATACAGTTTTAACACGCACTTAGACAGAAAAAAATACATGAAAATTACGCTTCAAGACATTTCTAAATCCTTTGGCGCCCGCACTATTTTTGAAAACTTTTCCTTGGATATTGAATCCGGCGTGCGCATGTGCGTCTGTGGCCCCAATGGAACAGGAAAATCCACGCTCCTGCGCATGATTGCCGGCGCAGATATGCCCGACGGCGGACGCATCCTCCTTTCTCGCGGCTGCCGCCTTGGCTACGTGCAACAAGAACTCGATGAAGACATCCTACAAAAAACCCTCCTTGACTATGTACAAGAGGCGCTTCCTGATTGGAACGACTTTTGGCAGCAGTGGGAAGAGGCGCAAGACAAGCCGGACGTCTTACAAACACTCATGGCACGCCAAGCAGAGCTTGAGGCCATGTACGGGTACAATCCGGAAAACCGCGCAAAAACCGTCCTCTCAGGTCTCGGATTTGCCCCCCACAAGTGGGGGCTTACGCTCCATGAGCTTTCCGGAGGCTGGCGCGAACGCGCAAAGCTTGCCCGCGTTCTCACCGCGGGAGCGGATGTCCTTCTCCTCGACGAACCCACAAACCACCTCGATATTGAGGCCGTGGAGTGGCTTGAGAGCTTTCTCCTCGCCTTTCAAGGGGCGCTCATCTTTGTGGCGCACGACCGTATTTTTATGGATAAAGTGGGCACGCATGTGCTCTATATGGGCATGTCGCGCCCCATGTTTCGTAAATCTACATTCACCGAATTTCTCGCACGACAAGAGGAACTGGAAAATCAGCGCGCTCGCGAAGCCAAGGCCATACAAGACGAAATCTCGCGAAAAATGGCCTTTGTGGAGCGATTCAGAGCCAAGGCCACCAAGGCGCGGCAAGCCGGTTCACGTCAAAAAATGGCGAAAAAATTGGAAAAAGAGCTTGAACATTATCAACCGGAACAACAGCGCCGCGAGCTGCACTTTCGCTGGCCGGAAGTTTCGCGTACAGAAAAGACCGTCTTGGGCGTCGTGGATGTGGATTTTGCCTTCCCGCAGGACGGCAAACGCCTCTGGTCACCGCTTTCGTTCAACCTCTATCGCGGTCAGCGCATCGCCATCGTAGGCCCCAATGGCTGCGGCAAGTCGACATTGTTGAAGCTTTTGGCGGGCAAGTTGGAAAAAACCGGCGGCAATGTGACCATGGCCTCCCTTGTGCGCTTGGGCTTTTTCAGTCAGCACCAATTGGATACGCTGCGCGCTGAAGGCAGTGTACTTGGAGAAATCCGCCGCCTTTCCGACCCGCGCACCACAGAAGAAGAGCTCATGAGCGTACTCGGCCTCTTCCTCCTCGGGCACCAATACTTTGAGCGACGCGTGGAAACGCTCTCCGGCGGCGAAAAAAGCCGCCTCATCCTTGCCTCCCTCTTCCTCGCACGCTGTAACTTCCTCATCCTTGACGAACCCACAAACCACTTGGATTTGGAAAGCCGCGAAGCGCTCATCACTGCCCTCGACGCCTTCGAGGGCACTGTCCTCATGGTGGCGCACGACCGCTGGCTCCTCTCCGCTGTGGCAGAGGAAGCGTGGGCACTCTCCGAAACAGGTTTCACTGTCTACGAAAACGGTTTCGAACAATACGACGCCGCCCGCAAGCTGGCCTTGCAAAGCGCAAAGAGTAGCGCCCGCGCCGACATGTCTGTGAACATGGCTGTGAACACGTCCGTGTCCACGTCTACGTCCGCCTTCGCCTCCACACACGACAGTCTCATCGACAAAACACACCTTTCCCGCGACGAGCTGAAAAAAATCAAGCGTCAGCAAGCCGAAGAACGCCAAGCCCTGCACAAAAAACTCAAGCCCCTGCAAACAAAGTACGCAGCCCTTGAGAAAGAATTAGAATCGCTCATGGAGGAGCAAGGTGACATCGAAGCACAGCTCGCAGACCCCGACATCTACGCCGACAGCGTCCGTTCCGGCGAACTGCTCCGACGCTTTGCCGAAATAAAGGAACGGCTCGATGTGGTTATGGAGGAAATGTCGGAGGTCGAAGCCACCTTGGAAACCCTGCAAGAATAAGTTTTTTTTCGTGGGTGGGGGGGGAAACTTTTTTTCAAAAAAAGTTCTCCCCCCACGAATGCTGTTATGAAAGAGGAGCGTTGTCTACAAATATACGCTTCGCGTGCAATGTGTCCATATACTCCCGAATTTCACGGACTTTTCCGCTGTTTACCAAGAAAAGAAAGTGATAGTGATTGTCATAAATGAGGCCATTTTTTTTGACCCCATAGGAGTGCACTTCTACAGCCACCCTATTGTCTTGGATGGTCCATCCTGTGGGCGTCAAGGCGAGTCCCTCCGGCATCTCCTCCTTTACGAGGAGGATAAGGTCACCAATGGCCTCTTTGTCCATGGTGCCGGACATGGGTAAGCCGCCTTCGCCGCCCATGGCATGCCAGTGTACATTGTCATGGAGCAGACGCATAGCTCCGGCCGCATCTGCTGTCTCAAAGCAGAGGAAGAATTCTTCCACAACTTTCTTGCGCAATTCGCACCATTCGAGACCCGCCATGACCTTTGCTTTCAAATTGCCTGCCATGTTTTCCATCACTGCACCTCTTGCAACTTGATGAGCATGTCCGGAAAATGGCGCTGATTGTTCATATCGTTTTGAAAGCCTGTTTCATCGGCGAGGGCAAAGCGTTTGATGGCAGGCGTTTGGCTTGTGGCTTGATAGAGCCAGTACGCCTCCTCTTTCAGCGCCGCGGCAATGGGTAAATCCACAGAAGCATAAACAGCTTGCTTGCAGGCATTGATGGATTCCGACGGGAAGCAGGCGATACGCTCGGCAAGTTCCTGCACATAGTCGCCAATTTTATCCGCATCAAGAGCTTTGTTCACAGTGCCATGGGCAGCGGCTTCGTCGGCATCAAAGTCCTTGGCGCCCAAGATGATTTCCAACGCACGACCAAGGCCGGCTTGTCGCGCCATGCGTGAGGCACCGCCGCCGCAAGGCAGGATGCCCATGCCCACCTCCATTTGCATAAACACGGCCTTGCCCCGTGCGGCAAAGCGCATATCGCAAGCAAGCGCAAATTCATGACCGCCGCCGCGGGCATAGCCCTCTATTTTTGCAATGGTTGCCTGCGGCAGCTTTGAAATACGCTCCAGCGTGCTTTGCAAATACAGAAGAGCTACGTCTTCGCGAGAGACTGCTTCCGTGGACATATCCTTTAAAAAGTGTACGTCCGCATGCGCCACAAATATTTCCGGATGCGCCGACTGAAACACCACAGCCTTCACCGTCTTGTCAGACTCCAAGGACTCCGCAAGCGTGTTCAAGTCGTCCAGCATGGCAATGTCTTGGATGTTGACAGGGGGATTGTCGAAAGTGACCCAGCCCACGCCCTTGTCTGCCATATACGTGAATGTTTTATATGTATTAGATTGCATCATAATCTCCTAAATGTTTTTTGAAATGCCGCCTTTATAAACGCGCATTATTCCGCATCGAAAACCGTCGGACGCGCGCGAAAAGAAGCATGGTCAAAACATAGCAGGAATTATTCTTTATGCAAGTGGATTTTTTTTGAAATCAAAGCATTATACGCAAAAAAGCACCAGAGGCGGCGCCTCGTTTTGAGATTTTTTTGAAATGCTTATAAGGGGGAATCTTTTTAATGTGCAAGAGTGTTCAGACGGATAAAGATGATTTCGCGCATTCACCGCAAATGCTTTTTAAAGCTTCCCAACCGAAAGCGCCGATTACCTAGGGGCTGTTT